>JAVBLF010000021.1:0-9016 GCA_031553675.1 Eubacteriales bacterium
TGTTTTATCGATAATCGATAAATTTTTATTGACTATCGTTCAGATTTCCGCTACAATGCCCATAAAGCCCGATTCGGAAAGCGAGGTTTGCCGTGATGCTCGTACTGACCCGCCTGACGCAAGTGTTGCTGCTTTTGATATTTGTCGTGGTCCTGCTGGCCTTGCTGACGCTGCCGTGGATGCTCGATACCTATCTGGCCTGGACGCGCGACGCTTTTGCGCAGGCGCCGGGCTATCGATGGTTTATCACCGTGTTTCTGGCGTTGTCAGGGTGCATCGGCTTATGGATCGTCGCTGAGCTCTACCGCGTTCTGCGCACGATCGACGGCAATCCATTTGTGCGCCGCAACGTCACGGCGCTGATGCGCATGGGTGGAGCCGCATTTGCGTTGGCGGCGCTTTTCTTTGCGAAGTGCATCGCTTACATGACGCCGATGACAATCGCGACGGCCGCGGTTCTTCTGATGTGTGGGCTGTTTGCTTTCGTATTGTCGGGCGTCTTTGCGCAGGCCGTTCGATACAAAGAAGAAAACGACCTGACGATTTGAGGCGATCGGCGGGTCGAGTCAAAATACAAAGGGGGCGATGGATTGATCCGCGTGAATCTGGACGTCATGATGGCCAAGCGCAAGATCGGCCTTTCTGATCTGGCCCAGCGCATCGACCTGACGCCTGCAAACCTTTCGATCCTCAAGACGGGCAAAGGCAAGGCCATTCGTTTTTCGACGCTTTCGAAAATCTGTGGCGCGTTGCGTTGCCAGCCTGGCGACATCTTGGAGTATGTAGAAGGAGACGATGGAGAATGAATACGGATTCCATGAACGCAATCCCTCCGGCGCAAAAAGAAAAACCGGCCGTCACGCTGCCGGAAAAGCTCCTCTTGCTCGGGGCGCTTGCGATCGGCATTGCCCTGGATCGTCTGATCGCGGCCGGTTTCCCCGACGAACTTGTCAAAGTGGCCTACAGCGCGTTTTGGCTGGTCTATCTCGCGGTCTACAGTGCGCTGAACTGGGCGCGCATGTCGATGCGCTGGCAAGCGTGGCTCATCGGCGGAGCGGCCGTGGCGCTCTGCGTTTGGATGTTCTTTTTCGACCAGGAGGAACTCTCGGCGCTCAACCTGCCCGCCATACCGGCGCTTTTGATGCTGCACGCGCAGTTGGGCGTTCACTCCGCCTACGACGACAAGGATTGGCCGATCGCTTGGGCGTGGATTCTCGGGTGGTTCGCGCAGCCTTTTTCCGCCATCGGCAAGTTTTTTCGCGCATGCGGCAGCTTGGTGGGGCATAAGCAGACGAAAAACGCGCACCTACGCCGCGTGCTTCTCGGCCTTTTGTTGGCGGTGCCGCTCTTGTTGGTGGCCCTTCCCCTGCTGACCAGCGCCGATTCCGTCTTTCGCTTCTATGCGGAGCACCTCTTCTCGTCCTTCGAGATCGGCCCCTTTGTGGGGCATCTGATCACGGTGTTTGTCGTCTCGCTGCTCTTTTATTCCTTCCTGTGGAATTCGCGCTGGAAGCCGGATTCGGTCAAGGTGATGCCGATCGAGATGCGCTGGGACGCGGTGATCGTCGGCGTGGCGCTCGGCATTTTGGCCGCGGTCTATGCGCTTTTCGCGGTGGTGCAGTTTGCCTATCTCTTTGGCAGCGCCGGTTTGCCGGCCGGGCTGAGTTATTCCGAATACGCGCGCAGCGGTTTTTTTCAGCTCTTGATCGTAGCGGGCTTTAACCTGACACTCTTCGGCCTTTGCCTCTCTTTCGCACCGCAGAGCCGCGCCATGAAAGGGGTGCTGGCCGCCTTGCTCGCCATGACAGGCGTCATGCTGGGTTCCTCGATGGCCCGCCTGCTGCTTTATATTGGCGCTTACGGGCTGACCTTCCTGCGCGTGTTCTCGATGTGGTTCTTGTTCGTCATCACGGTCGTGCTGGTACTTTGCGTCGTCCGCCTCTTTTATGCGCGTCTGCGTCTCTTGCGCGTGACGATCGGGCTGTTCGCGGTCACCTACGTACTGCTCTGTTACGCGGACGTCGATCGCTTGATTCGGAACTACAATTCCACCCACGACTACGAAGTGCTGCCGGAAGACGCATCGCTCTCCCTCAACCCACATTCAGCTTTTGCCCCAAGCGTCGAAAGAGCGTCGCTGCTGCGATGCCGCACAGCGCTGTGACGATGCCTACGACGAAGTCGGGCGTGCTTTCGGGCAGACGCGGCAGGATCGCGAGCAATGAGCCGCACATGAACCCCAGCACCATCGCATAGCCGAGGCTGCGGTGGGTCTCGAACACCCGCTTCGTCAACCGCGAGAAGAGCACCATACCGGTCCCAAAGCAAAGGCCGACAACGAAAATCACGGGCAGGTCAAAGCGGGACGCGGCCGACAGCAGGGTTTGGTAAGCGCCCAGCATCATGAGCACCATGGAGACGCTCATCCCGGGGACCATGCTGCACAGACCGGCGACGAAACCGCAAACCGCCAAATGGACCAAGCTGCCCTCCTGGGGGGCGAGCGGGCTGGTTTTGGCCAGCAGGCCGACCGTCGCGGCGACGCAAAACGCGGCCAGTGACGCGAGCCAATCGCGGGGGCGTATGCCCCCTTTGCTGGCTTCTTCGTAGACCGTGGGCAAGCTGCCGCTGATCAGGCCGACGAAGAGCATGGCGGACGGAAAGGGAAAGCGCGCGAAGCAGTACTCCAGCACGCGGATGAGGGCGACCATGCAGATGAGCGCCCCGATTCCCATCGGCAAAAGGTAGAAAAAGTTGCGCTTCCAGTCCCGAAACGGATTCGAAATGATCGCGATTAGCTGATCGTAGATGCCCATGATGACCGCCATGACGCTGCCGCTGACGCCGGGCGCAATGACGCTGATGCCGAGAAATGCCCCGCAGAGCATCCGGTAGGCAAATCCACTTTGCAATGGGAAAACCCCCTTTTCAAAACGCAGGTGCGCGACCTGTACTATGTACAGCGTATTGCGGCCATTCGGGAATATGCCGCGATCCGGCGCGATCCCACGGCGGAAACAGGAGCTTTCGCATCGCTCGCAAGGTCAGGGCTTCGGCGTCATGTGGTAGAGAAAAGGCACGACCGTCGTGATGACGTTTTTGTGCTTGCTCAATTGGTTTTCGAGGAAAAAGGTGGTCTGGTTGTGGTAGATCGCGTCGAGCCAACCGCTGCCGACAAATTTTGTGAGAATGACCGTCAGGCATTCTCCTTTTTTGAGTGCGGCCTCCCTTTCGGAGATATAGGCCTCGAGCGGCGGCATGATCTGTCGGTAAGGCGCGGGCATCACCGTCAGCGGGACGTCGATCCCATACGCTTCCCATTGTTTCAGGAGTTCTTCGGTGTGGTGGGGCGTCGTCGAAATGTGCAGCGCCGTGACGTCCGAAGAGATGTTTTTCGCATAGTCGAAGGTCTTCAGGGCGGCTTTGCTCATGTTGTGGATCAGGACGACCGTGGGCAGATTGTCCTGGCTCTTGCTGGGCTGGTAATGGTAGGGAAACCCCTCGGCGCTGATCGCGCTGTAAAACGCGCTGTAGTGCCTATGGGTGCTCGCCATGAAGAGCATGATCAACGGCACAGCCACGAGCAACATCCAGGCGCCGTGCGTGAATTTCGTCGTGAACACGACGATCGCGCCGACGAAGGTCACGACTGCGCCAAAGCCGTTGATCAGGGATTTGACCCTCCAACCCGCATCCTTGGATCGGATCCATTTGACGAACATGCCCGCCTGTGAGATCGTGAACGACACGAAGACCCCGACCGCGTAGAAGGGGATCAGGCGGTGGGTATCCGCGCGGAACACGATCAAGAGCGCCGCGCCCACGACGAAGATGAAGAAAATGCCGTTCGAAAAGCTCAATTTCGTGCCGCGCTGCCCAAACTGCCGCGGCATGCGGCGATCGTGCGCCAAGATGGCGAGGAGGATCGGCAGACCGCTGTAGGCAGTGTTGGCGGCGAGCAGCAGGATCAGCGAGGTCATGAACTGCACAACGTAGAACATAACGTTGCGGCCAAAGACGGCTTCGGCCATTTGCGAAATGACGGTCGCGTCCTCGAGGGGGACGACCTTGAGCGCCGTCGCCAAAAAGCTCGTGCCCCCAAAGATGAACACGATGATGCCGCCCAGCATAAAAAGTACGTGTTTCGCCGTCGTCTGCGAGGGCTCCTTGAAGCTCGGGATGGCGTTGCTGACGGCTTCGACGCCGGTGAGCGCCGAACAGCCGGACGAAAACGCGTGCAGGAAGAGTGCCATCGTGATGCCCGACAGCAGCGGCTGGTATTGTTCGACGGTGCTGGCCGGGTAGGCGATCGGTTCGAGCCGCCCTGTCACAAAGCGGACAAAGCCCCAGATGATCAGCGCCGCCATCGAAACGATAAAGGCGTAGGTCGGGATGCCGAAGATCTTCGAGGACTCGCTGATGCCGCGCAGGTTGAGCAGCGTAATCAAGCCGATGCAGACGAGAGAGATCGCAACGCGGTGCGGCTCGAGCGCGGGGAATGCCGCCGCGAGCGCCGCCGTCGCCGACGATATGCTGACCGCCACCGTCATGATGTAATCGACGATCAGGCTCGCCGCCGCCAAAAGCGAGGAGCGCGCCCCAAAGTTTTCTTTGGAGACAACATAAGAGCCACCACCATTGGGGTAGTGGCTGATGATCTGCGTATAGGACACGATGAGGATCACCAGGAGCGCGACGATCGGAACGCTGACCAAGCCGACATAATGCACGGCTGCCATGCCCAAAAGGGGGACGAGTGCGAGCAGGATCTCCTCGATGGCGTAGGCGACAGACGATACAGCGTCGCTCGCCATGATGGGGAGTCCCCACAGGCGCGACATTTTTTCGCCCGATAGTTGTTCGGTGGACAAAGCCTTGCCCAGTATCAAATCTTTTAGTTTCATTTCTCCCTCACAAACGGAAATTTGCCTTTTGCGAACCGTCAACGCTAATTGTAGCACGGACTTTTGGGGAATCAAGGATGGCTTTGGGTGATTATGCCCCGTTTTGATGCAATGCGAACCCTCTCCGCGCCTTAGATTTGTCGCGCTGTCGTTTGCGCCGTTTCGCCGGATTTCTCCGCGTAGGAGGCAGGGGGCGCGCGTGGTCGAAGGGCCATTGACAAAGTGACTTTCGAGTCATATAATAAATTATGACCCAAGAGTCACTTTTCGATCCAAGGGCAGAGCGGGGGGAACATGCCGAAAGAAACGTTTTTGCGCCTCAAAACGGACAAACAAGAACGCATTTTGCGCGCGGCCATGCGGGCTTTTGTCGATCAGGGGTTTTCCCGCGCCAAGGTCGAGGACATCGCCCGCGATGCCGGCGTGGCAAAGGGAAGCATCTACCAATATTTTGCAGACAAAGCCGAACTTTTCACCTACTGCTCGCATTGGGGCATCGATCAGTTCATGCAAAAACTCGACGCGCGCACGCACTTGGCCGAGATGGACGTATTCGAATACTTCCTCGACAGCGCCGGAAAGACCGAGCTTTTGGACGAAGAGCGTGAGCTCACGCTTTTCTTGCAGTGCGTCGCGAACGAGCCCCGCCTTGCAGACGCTTCACTCAAGGCAATGTACGAAGTGGGCGACGCGTACGGCAGGCAACTGATCCGAAACGGCAAACGAAAGGGCAGCGTTCGGGCCGACATCGACGACGACCTTTTGCTCGCCTATTTCTGGGGCGTGACCGAGCGCTTTGAGCGCCGCTGGATGAGCCGCTACATTGACTTTTCGAAAGAAATGTCCGCGGAAAGCAGCCGCTTGATGCAGGAGGAATTGACGCAAATGCTCACTCTCATGCGAAACGGAATGGGGTGTTAATGTGTTTTTGCGAACCAGGGAGCTCACGAAGAGCTACCACAACGGAACGACGACCCCGGTGTTGAAGGGCGTCAGCATGGAGCTGGAGCAGGGACAGATCGGCGTCATCCTCGGCCCGTCCGGATCGGGAAAGTCCACGCTGATGAACATCATCGGCGGCGTTGACCGCCCCGATGGCGGCCTCGTCGAGGTGGACGGTATCGACATTGCGAAACACAGCGACGATCAACTGGTCGAATACCGGCGGGAGAAAGTGGGCTTTGTGTTTCAATTCTATCAGCTCGTCCCCAATCTCACGGTGCTCGAAAACATCGAGATCGTTTCGAACATCAGCCAACACCCCCTCGAAGCGGCAGAGCTGCTCGAAACGGTCGGGCTTTCCGACAAGAAGAACCGCTTTCCACGCGAGTTGAGTGGCGGCGAGCAGCAACGCGTTTCGATCGCCCGGGCCATCGTCAAAAACCCCAAACTCTTGCTCTGCGACGAGCCGACCGGCGCTCTGGACTACGACAGCGCTCGCGGTGTGCTTCACTTGATCGAGCGGATCCACGCGCGCTACCAGACGAGCATCCTCATGATCACCCACAACAGCGCGATCGCCAGCATGGCGCACACCGTCTTCAAGCTGCGCAGCGGCGCCATCGTCGAAACGCTCCACAACGCTGCACTCGTCCCCGCAGAAAGGATTGCATGGTAATGGTGCTGCACAGGCGGATTGGGCGCGTTCTGCGGGAAAACAAAGCGCGCTACCTCGGGATCCTCTTCCTGATTTTCTTGGGGAGTTTTGCATTTGTCTGCGCGAAGGGTTTCGGCGACAATTACGGTCGCTTGGTCGAGCGTTTCGCGGAAGACAATCGGCAAGAAGACCTCTCTTTCTCGACCGACAAAGCGATCGACGATCTCGCATCGCTCGAACGTGCGGCAGGCGCGACGATCGAGCCTTACCGTTACGCGGACTGCACTCCGGCGGAGGGCATGCCGCTGCGCTTGATCAGCCCGTGTGAACGGATCGACATACCGGCGGTCAAGTCGGGCCGTAACCTGGAAGGCAGGGGCGAAATCCTCGTGGATCCCTTCTTCGCCTCGCAGCACGGTTTGGCGATCGGCGATGCCATACCGATCGGCGAACAAAGCTTTGAGATCGTCGGTACGGTTGCGCTGCCGCACTATGTCTACCCGCTCAAGTACGTCAACGACGTGCTGCCCCCCAGCGGTTTCGGCATCGGCTTGGTGTCCAACGCCGATCTCGCGGCCTTTCCGGACGCACAAACGGTCTATGCCGTGCGCTTTGTCGACCGGCAGGATCGCAACGCGCAAGCGACACGGCTGCACGCCATGCTCGGCGAACGCGCTTATGCGTTGTCCGACTGGGTGCCGGCGCAAAACAACAAGCGCATCCAAATGCCATGGGCGACGATATCCGGCGCAAAGGCCATGTGCGTGCCGCTTCCGATCGCGATGTTCCTGCTCAGTTGCCTGATCATCGGCGTCATGATCGGGCGGATGGTGCGCGGCGACGGCGTCGTGATCGGTACGCTCTACGCCCTCGGTTACCGCCGCAAAGAAGTAACCCGCCACTATATGGCGATCCCGCTGCTTTTGTCGGCGCTCGGCGGCTTGCTCGGCGTGCTGCTCGCCTTGCCGTGCATTGCGCCAATTGTCTCCTACATGGCGCAGTCCTACTACAACATACCGCTGCGCCCCGTCGCGATCGCGCCTCTCGACGTTGCGGTCGGCATCCTACTGCCCGTTGTCTTCCTGGGCGCGGCGAGCTGGCTCGTGATCCGCAAAGAGCTCAAGAAAACCGCCGCGAACCTGATGAAGGGCGACGAGCAAAAGGCCAAAACCAATCGGATCGAGCGCTCACTGCGACTGGATCGCTTCCCCTTTCATGTGAAATTTCAGCTCCGCGAGCAATTGCGCAGCCTTCCGCGGCTGGCCTTTCTCTTCCTCGGCGTAATGGGCGCGTCGGTGCTCATGCTCTTCGGCTTCACGATCAACAATTCCATGCAAGTCGTGTTCGAGAGCGGCAACAACGACATGTACAACTTCGCCTACGAATACAGCTTCAAGCAGACACAGCACGGTTCTGTGCCCGCGGGGGCGGAACCCTTCAACGCCATGCGTTGCTATCCGGAAGGTCGCGAAGAGGCGGAGTTCTACCTGACGGGCATCCCGCCGGAATCGGACGCAATCCGGCTGCAAACGGCGGACGGTAGCGCGCTCCCGAAAGATCAGGTCAACATCACCTACCCTCTGGCGCACCGCATGAACCTGCGCGTTGGCGACACACTCACCCTGATCGACAAGCTGAGCGGCCAGGCTTACGATATCCGGGTTGACGGCATCGCGCAGACATACGCCGGCCAGTTCGTCTACATGCCCCTCGAAGCCTTCAACGCCATGATCGGCGAAGCGCCAGACGCTTATAGCGGTCTGTTTGGCGCACAGGAACTCGAAATCGACGAAAGCCAACTCGCCGGCGTCAAAAACCTGGCGGAACTTTCGAGCGGTTTGGATGAAATCGCCATGCCCATGACGATGGTGGTGGTCAGCATGACCATCGTCGCCGGATTGATGGGCGCAATCATCCTCTTCTTGGTCACGTCCCTGATCGTCGATGAAAGCCGGATCACCATTTCGCTTCTCAAAGTGTTCGGCTACCGCGGCAAAGAGTTGCGCAGCTTGGTGCTCAACGGCACGACGCCCGTCGTGATACTGGGCTTTTGCGCGGGTTTGCCCGTCATGCTGGCGTGCGCAAACGCGATTTACACCTACCTCGGCAATATGATCAACCTCGTGTTGCCGATGATCGTCAACCCGCTGCACGTCGCGATCAGCTTCGCGCTGATCTTCGGGGTTTACGAGCTGACTAAGCGCTTCTGCGGGCGAAAGATCGTCAAGGTGCCCATGCGCGACGCGCTCAAAGCAGGCAGCGAGTAACGCGATGCTCGCGGCGCGAATGGGTGTGAGAATGAAACACCGAGGCTCCCAAAACGGTTTAAAGCCCCCAAATTGGGGGCTTTAATTTGCATCCATTGCTATGGGGAAATTTGGTGGAGCCGGGGAGAATTGAACTCCCGTCCGAAAACCCTTCTAGAGGACCTTCTTCGAGCGTAGCCGTTAGTTTAGGGTTCCCCCGGCGCAGCCCCTAGCGGCAGGGTCTGCGTTTCGGTAGCTTCATGATACAA
>JAVBLF010000087.1:0-3124 GCA_031553675.1 Eubacteriales bacterium
TACCAGCCCGCCTCGCCGGGGGACTTGCCCCCAGCCGTGACGCCCCTGCCATCGTTGACGGAAGAAACATCGCCCTCGATCGACGACACGGTATCGCTCTCGCGCTCCGATACTCCCAAACACAGCTCCAAGCGCCGAAAGCCCAGGCGAGCCATGGGGTACGCAGTCGCGGCCGCCTTGATCGGGCTGGTAGCGATGGCCTGGTTTTTGCGCGATGGCCTTGCGCCCGCCGAGAAGGATGCGCTGACTGCGACCTCCTCCGCCCCACAAACACCCCGCGCCAACACCGTATCGCCGCGTCATTCCCCCGGCGCCGTCACAGAAACCGACGTTCCCATCCTTGCGATGCCGACGGAAACCCCCACCCTCGCGCCCACGCCGACGCCCGGTCTTGTCGTCGATCTGTCTGCGCAAGTCGTTTCGGGCCCATCGGGGCGCGTCTTGCTCCAATGGAAACAGGCGGACAACAACTTTCGGCTCATGCGCATCACGACGCGCGCGGATGGCGTCGAATTCTCGCAGCCCCTGCCGATCGACCCGACGATCGCGCGCTACTACGATGTCGTCGCGCCCGGATACCGCTACGAATACCGCATCGAGGCGCCAGAAAGCGATCGCGCTTTGACGGCCAATACCGCCGCGATCACCCTCCCCGCCGCGGGCACAGCCCCGTTTGCGGCGAACGGCTTCCAGAAAGACGACTTCTTCCTCTACCTGTACCGGGACACGAACCAGCACGACCGCATCCAGGAACTCCGAAAGACCGACTTTTCCGTCGAGGATGCGATCGGGTTTTGCCTGGATTTTCGCGTCGATCCGACGGCTGCCGTGAAAAACTGGCTTGTCTGCTGGGAAGTCAGCTCGAACGACCTTCTCTATTTTGACAACGACGGTGCGCAAGCCCTCGCCGTACCTGCCAAGATCGACGCGGGCTTCCTATACTTTCCCATTGCCAACAGCGGCGCAACCCGCTGGCAGCCGGGCACATACACCATCCGCGTGTTCATCGACGGCCAAATCGCCGCGCAGGGTGGATTCATCGTTCGCTGACGATCGAAGCGGCGCTGCGCGCCACGCCTTCGAAACCCTGTCAGCGGCCCGTTTTGACCTCTTGCCGCGCAAAAGGCTACCGCTTGGCTGCGGGGCCTTTTTCATTGTCTACACGCCTGCTATACTGCGATCAGGTGGAAGGAGGGGGACGCGTGAAAATCCGCATCGAGATCGACGAAGCGCTGCCGGAGAGCGAAGTCATCCTCCGCTGCCCGCGCATCGACGAAAACGTTCTGGCCCTGCAACGCGCGATCGCGGCTTCGGCCCCACCGGAACGGCGCATCGTCTTTTACCAGGACAACCAGGCGTTTTACCTGCCGCTGGACGACATCCTCTTTTTCGAAACCCAAGACGATCTCGTCTACGCCCACACGCGCGACGAAAGCTACCGCGTCAAGCATCGCCTGTACGAGCTCGAGGACATGCTTCCGCGTCACTTCGTCCGCGCATCGAAATCCGCCGTCGTCAACGCGCACCAAGTCTTCTCGATCGCGCGCAACATCAGCGCTTCGAGCCTCATCCGCTTCTTCCGCAGCCACAAACAACTGTATGTCTCCCGCCATTACTACCGTGCGCTCCGTGAGCGCCTCGACGAAAGGAGCCGCCATGAATCGGAATAACGTGTTTTGGGGGGTGTTCTTCGTACTGGCAGCAGCGCTCGTCGCCCTCTTCCAGTTCGTCAGTTTCGCCCAGTTCAGCATCTGGACCCTCATCGCCACCATCCTACTCGCCGCGCTGACCGTGCAGGGCATCGCATGGCGCAGTTTTTTCCCCGTCCTCATCCCGCTCGCGCTGCTCTACGCGATCTACGCTGCGCCTTTGGGATTGCCTGCCATCGGCATTTGGCGCCTCCTCTTGATCGCCGTGCTGGCTGCCACAGGACTCGAAATGATCTTTCACAAACACCTGCGCCACGACCACCACTGGATCCCACGAGACGAAAATGCGCCCGACGGCAGCTATACCCGCCACCGTCACCAGCGCGACAACGCTTCGAATTGGTTCCGCTCTGACGGCCAGGACGACGAAACCCACTCCAGCCTGCACGTTTCCTTCGGCCAGGTCAGCAAATACCTGCGCTCGGAATCCCTCGAAGAAGGGGCGTTCTCTATCAGTTTCGGACAGATGGACATCTATTTCGACCAAGCCCAACTCAGCCCCCAAGGCGCGGTCGTCACGGCCGAATGCAACATGGGGCAGCTCAACCTCTTCATCCCGAAAACGTGGCGCGTGCAGGATAACCTGGCAACGGTCATGGGCCACATCGAGCGCGGCACACGCAGCTTTACGCCCGACGAAAGCGCACCGCTCCTTTCGATCACGGGCGGCGTCCGTATGGGCGAGATCCGCATCGTCTACGTTTGACGATGGACTCCCCAAGCGCATTGCCCCGCAAAGCGAATCAAGGATTGGAATCCGCTGGCGAAACGAGTGAGAGTTTCCCAGGCGGGCGATTGATAATGCGAATCAAGGGTTGCAAACCTAACGTATTGCGAGGCCGTTTTGCTGCATCGTGCGATTGATAATCGCCCCTACAGGCGAAAAAACAAGGTTAGCGGGATGTAGGGGCGATTAACAATCGCCCGCGTACCATAAGGATCATCCCATTTTGCCTGAACAAAGTTCAACCCTTGATTGGCGTTTATAATCGCCCCTACAGGCGCACAAACATGGCTTACAGGAGGTTGGGGCGATTATCAATCGCCCGCGTGCCCTAAGGATCCTCCCATTTTTGCCTGAACAGAGTTCAACCCCCGATTGGCGTTATCAATCGCTCGATGCAGCGAAACGGCTGAAGCATTGCGGTTCGCAACACTTGCTTCGCATCAACAATCGCCCACACTACGCACAAAACCCCTCGCGTTTTCGTCGAGGGGTTTTCGCATTTGACTTGCCGAACGCACACGTTTCCTGTATATTGACTCTAACCCTACTAATACCGCCCTTCTACCGACCGCCATGGAAAGGAGCATCCGATGGCAGACAAAAGCAACAGCAAACCACTTGAATACCTCGACGCGAAACTGACCCGCCGCATGATCTACAAATCGATCCAGCTGCAAAACGAAGTGCT
>JAVBLF010000041.1:0-24718 GCA_031553675.1 Eubacteriales bacterium
CTTTGGGTAGTCGGGCTATTACGACGTTGCGCTCGAGCCGGTCCGCGTGGCTTGCCGGCCCGTAGGGGAGATGATCTATCGACAGCCGCAGCAAAACGGCCTCGCAATACGTTAGGTTCGCAACCCTTGATTGGCATTATCAATCGGGTTGCGGCCATTGATGATATGAACCATTTATGACGCAAAACCGACGTCTTGGCGAAATCCGCTTGACGTATTCTCGGAATCGGCGCACACTGATCGAACATACACATGATACCTACGCATTTTGCGATGCGATGCGGTTGAGAAAGAAGGTAGAGCATGGCCTACGCGAACTTGTTCGATCAGAGCATCCGCCAAACGATCCGGCTGGGCATCAAAGCTCTGCGTGACTTCCCGCAGAGCAGCAAAGCGCTCGCGCGTTTTTTTGCGCAACTCCCCGCAGCCGCAAAGCGGCGCGAATCGTGGAAAGAGCAAGGCGTCGTCGTGCCGCCCTTGCTGATCGTCAGCACAACCGACGCCTGCAATTTGCTCTGCGCCGGTTGTTACGCGCGCGCCAATTGCCGCGACGAACGAAATGAAATGACGCGCACGCAGATCGATCGGCTGCTGGACGAGGCGGTTGGCGTCGGATGCGCGTTCATTTTGCTTGCGGGCGGCGAACCGCTTTTGTCAGACAAGTGGCTGGAAGCCGTCGCGTCACGCCCGGAGTTGCTGGGGCTGGTGTTCACAAACGGTACGCTTTTGGACGACGCGCGCGCCGACTGGTTTGCGGAGCATCGCAACACGATACCCTTGTTCAGCGTCGAAGGCGACGCGATGCAAACCGATGAGCGGCGCGGTTTCGGTGTTGCTTTGCGCGTGGAAAACGCCATGCGCTTGCTATTGGAGCGGTCATTGCCCTTTGGTCTGTCTGTCACGGTTGGCGAGCACAACATCGACGATGTTGCGAGTATGGCGTTTCTCGCGCCATTCATCGAGCGGGGCTGCCGTCTGACCGTTTTTTCGGAGTATGTGCCGGTGGATGACAGTACGCAACTTCTGGCGTTGACGGAATCCAGCAAAGCGCGGCTTTTGCGTTTTTGTCAGGAAAGCATGCGGCAAGAAAGAATTGTACTCGTTCCGTTTCCCGGTGACGAATCCGCGTTCGACGGTTGCCTTGCCGCAGGTCGTGGTTTCGCGCACATCAGCGCGTCCGGCGCATTGGAACCCTGCCCATTCGCCCCGTATTCCGACCGCTGCGTAACAGAGCAGACGCTTGTGGAAGCGCTGGCTTCCCCGCTTTTCGAGAAGATACGAAATGAGAGCGGACTCTATCACGAAGCGGTTGGCGGTTGTGCGTTGCGCGGTACTTTGGGCAATGGAAAAAAGGCGGCGGTCGTTTTGTGAGCACCGCGCACGGTTCAAAAGCCACAGGTGCGCCGCGCGCTTGCGATGCGTTGGCGTTGGCATTTAAAATGTAGTGGTTTGACATTTCGCTGCGTGACCGTCCCCACACCGGGGATGGTTTTTTCGTCTCTATAGTGCGCGATATGCTGCGGCAAATTTTGTCGAAACGGTGTGATCCGCCGCGCTTCCCATGGTTGCGAAGGAAAAATCACGCATAATTCGGAGTCAAAGATCAAAACTAAGAGGGCCCAAACGAGCAAGAAATGGGAATGGTGAGCTCGGCGACGAGCTTTGTCATGGAACGGCCGAAGCGCTCGTTTCGACCTGCATGCCGGTCGGTTGCGTTCGCGCCGTGTTCGGCGTTGGGTGCGCGCATTCGACGCACGGACAAAAGGAGCCGAATCTGAAACCACAGGAGGCACTATCATTGAAAGCAACAGGAATTGTACGACGAATCGACGAGCTGGGTCGCGTGGTGATCCCGAAGGAAATCCGGCGCACATTGCGGATCCGTGAGGGCGATCCTTTGGAGATTTTCACCGATCGCGACGGCGAGGTCATTCTCAAAAAATATTCGCCCATCGGCGAGCTGAGCGACTTTTCCAAAGAGTACACCGAGTCGATCCACCAAACCATGGGGCACATCGTCGCCATCGCCGACAAGGACGTCATCATCGCCGTGGCCGGCGCGGGGCGAAAAGAGCTGATCGACAAAGCGGTCAGCGAAGAGATCGACCGCATCATGAAAAACCGCGAAAAGATCGTCGCCCACAAGGGCGAAGGAAACTTCTACCCCATCACGGCCGACGAAGAGGATTCGCCCTACCACTCGGAAGTCATCGTGCCCATCTATGCCGAAGGCGATACGATCGGCGCCGTCATCATGGTATCGCGCGATGAAAAAGCCAAGATGGGACAGCTCGAGCTCAAGGTCGCCGAAACCGCCGCCGGCTTCATCGGCAAGCAGATGGAACAATGACAGGGCTTTGGCGCGGGTGAGTGCGCACAAAGCAAGGGTTTCATCTCCTTCGGACAACGATATGAACCCGATAAAAACCCGCGAGTTTGTCGCTGGGTTTTTATTTGTATCGCAGACGGCATACAACAATCCGCGGAAAACCCCAACGCCCCCCAATTCGATCGGCCATTCGATCGAGAGAAGAAAAAATGTGGTCGCTCCGTTTCATCTTTGGTATAATGGGATAATGCAAGGCCGGGCACAGATGCCCACGGACGACCCAAGCGCCCGGTCGGCCTGCTTCGCCCGCCGGAATCGCGCTGATGCTTCAGAATCTTGCCGGCGTGTTTTCTATGCTGGCATGCCTTCTCCCCGACGAACGAGTCGTGTGCGTTTCGACACGATCGGCGCTCTTTCGGCAGCGGCGCTCGCCGAAGGCAGCCTCGCTGGAGCCCATGACGGAGGTGCTCGATGACAAAAAACACCAAGCGTATCCTCGGAGGGAGCGCTGCCTTGTTCGGCTTATTGGGCCTTTCTGCGACTGTGATCGGCGCGATCTATCCGATCCTGCTCGAAAACGCGATCGATACTGAGGGCGTCGCCTTTTTCCAGGCTGCCATGCCGATCTACGCGATCTTTCTGATGTTGTGTTCGATCGGCCTGCCCAACGCGCTCGCCCGCGCCGTCGCGACGCGTGCCCAGTACAACGACGGCATCGGCGTCAAGCTCACCTTCCGCTATGCGCTGATCACCTTTAGCGCGGTCGGGGTGGTGCTGGCACTCCTGCTCTTCCAGGGCAGCGACACCATCGCACAATGGACAGGCCTGCCCAACGCAGCGCCTGCCATGCGCGCGATCGCGCCGACCGTACTCTTTCTTTTGATCGTCGCGTCGTTTCGCGGCTACTTTCAAGGGCTGTCCGCCAATGCGCCGACTATCTATTCCCAGCTCCTGGAGCAGGCGTTCAAGCTCGGAATCGGCCTTGTACTCGCATCGCTCTGGAGCAAGGACGGCCCCAGCAAGGCTGCGACGGGCGCGGCGCTCGGCGTCATGATCGGTGAGGCGATCTCCCTCGCTCTGCTGGTGTTGCTCTATCTGCTCGGTTTCGAGCAGGTTGACCTCGACCACGACGAAGTCAACCACATGACGGCGCCGACCCCGCTCAACCGCGTCATGCTGAACGTCTGGAAAGACGGTGTGACAAACATGCTCTCGCAGGGTTTGGTGCCGATTTGCATGGCAATCGACGCGCTGATGATCGTCACGCGCCTGACCGAAGCGGGCTTTGTCACGTCGGTCTCGCAGATGGCCTACGGCGTTTTTGCCGGCGTCGTGATGCCGCTTGCCGTCTTCCCTTCGCTGATCTGGAAGGATCTGAACACGGAGTTCATCCCCTCGATCCGCGAACAATGGGCGCTCAAGCAGATGGACAAGCTCAGGCGCACAGTCGGCGGCATCTACCGCATGAACTTTTTCATCTTTGTTCCCGTCAGCATCGGGCTCTTTGTGCTCGCTGAGCCGCTATTGTCCATGCTCTTTCCGCAGTCGCTCCAGGGCGTGGAGCTGGCGACAGCGACTTCCCTGCTCCGTCTGTCGAGTGTATCTGTGCTCGCGATCGCGCTGGGGATTTCCTCGACAATCGCGCTGATCGGCATGCGAAAGGGCACCCTCCTTTTGATCAGCACCCTGCTGGCTGCGCTCGTCAAGCTCGCCCTCATGGCGATCCTGCTCGGACGCAAATCGACCAACGTACAGGGAGCGGCCTTTGCCAGCCTTGCCGCCTTCTCCTTCTGGGCGATCGCCAACACGATCCAGGTGCTGGAATCCGCAGACCTCGCCTTTGACTGGCTGACCTGGGCCGCCAAGCCCGGCGCGGCAGGCGCGGCGATGGGCGCGCTGGCCTTCTTGCTCTACAAACAAGCCTTTTCGCGCTTCCTCGGCCCCCTCCCCAGCCTCCTGCTCACGGTCGCGATCAGCGTTGCCGCCTATGTCGGCATCTGCGTCGTCTTCCGCGCCACCGGTGGGAATCCGGAAAAGCCGGTCGTATCGGATCGCTTTAAGCCGAACTTCGATGCATAGGAGCGTCAGGGGGATTTCATCTCCCTGAAACCCCCAGCCTAAGAGCCAAGGGACCTTTGGAATCCCGAGAGACGCTCCCATGGAATGGATGCAGTTATTGGTCAAGCAATTGTGCAATGCGCAACAATGATAAAAATTTCGTACATACAATATAAATCGCAGGAGCCGCCATGTCGCACATACAGATAATCGGTCTGGGCGCATTCCACGCACAGATGACCGCTGAAGCCACAGAAGCCCTTTTTTCCGCAAAACAGCTCTTTCTACAGACATCCCGCTGCACGATGGCCGCCACGCTCGACGCACGCGGGATTCCCTATCATAGCTTTGATGCGCTTTACGACGCCGCCCCCGATTTCGACGCGCTGAACGACGCCATCGCCCACGCTTTGGCCGAAGCTGCGCAGATAGGCGACGTCGTTTTTGCAACGCTTGGACAGCCCGCCGGACTTCCGGCCCTGCCCGCGATCATCCGACATGCCGATCCGAGCATCACATCCGTCACGGTGCTCCCCAGCCCAGGCTATGCGGATGCCGCCATTGCGACCGTCGCAGGGCGCACCGGGTTTGTGGGTTGCTTTCAGCGCCGCTTTGCGAACGACCTGGGTGCGCCTGATCCGAACTTGCCACTTGCCGTCGAGGAAGTCGATAGCCGACTGATCGCATCCGACGCCAAGCTCGCGCTGCTTGACGTCTATCCGGACGAATTCCCTGTCACCGTCGCTATCGCTGGCGAACGTGCTTACGCGCTTCGTACCATTCACCTGTTTGAGCTTGACCAGCTCGACGACGACGCCTATGCCCACAGCACCTGCCTGCTCTTGCCCGTGCTGCCTTTTGAGCGCAAAACCCGCTTCTCCGAGCGCGACCTCGAAGATGTGATCCGCCGCCTGCGTGCGCCGGGTGGTTGCCCATGGGATCGCGAGCAGACGCATGCGAGCATCCGTATGGATCTGCTCGAGGAGGCCTACGAAGTCGCCGAAGCGATCGACCTGGCCGATGACGACAAGCTCACGGAAGAACTGGGCGACCTCCTGATGCAGGTCACCTTTCATGCCGTTATGGCAGAGGAACGCGGCGCGTTTGTCCTCCGCGACGTCGTGACGGGCATCTGCCAAAAGCTGATTTACCGCCACCCGCACGTCTTTTCGGACTGGGCTGTCGGAAGCACGGCCGAGGTGCTCGAAAACTGGGAGGCACTTAAGCGCACCGAAAAGGATCAAAAGAGTTTTGCCGACACACTCGTAGCCGTGCCCAAGCCCCTCCCCGCCCTCACGCGCGCTGCCAAGCTCCAGAAGAAAGCCGCCAAAGCCGGTTTCGATTGGCCCGATGTGCAAGGGGCGCTCGAAAAATGCGTGGAAGAACGGGATGAATTCCTCGCCGAACTCGACAAAGGCGATCGCGAAGCCTGCGCCGAAGAGATGGGCGATTGGCTTTTCGCCCTCGTCAACGCCGCACGCCTTTCGGGGCTCGACCCCGAATTGTGTCTGACAGCCGCCAACGAAAAATTTTTGGAGCGTTTTGCCCGGATGGAATGCCTCGTCCAAGCGGCCGGAAAATCGCTTGAACAGTGCGATTTGTCGACTTTGGACGGCTACTGGGAGCAAGCAAAACGTCTCACCAAGTAAAATTTCTTGCCCGAGCCTATCGCAATATGTCAAAATTTAGAAATTTTATGAACATTTGCGCTTTATGTCGGATAAAAAGCTTGTGCAAACCCCGCAACCCTGCTAGAATAGTGAATTGAAGGCAGATTGCCTGCACGAAAGCAAACGTTTGGGAGGACTAATCAATGAATAAAAACGAACTGATCGCATCCGTGGCCGACAAAAGCGGCCTCTCGAAAAAAGATGCGGAAAAAGCGCTGAATGCGTTCGTAACGTCCGTCACCGAAGCGCTCAGTGAGAATGACAAAGTCCAACTCGTCGGCTTCGGCACCTTTGAAGTGCGTGACCGTGCCGCTCGCAAGGGTCACAACCCGTTGACAGGCGCCCCGATCGACATCGAAGCTTCGAAAGCCCCTGTCTTTAAGGCCGGCAAAGCGCTGAAGGACGCCCTGAACTGAGGGTTCGAACCCATTCGCGTGACTGCCGCCATCGCAAGAAGCCGAAGCTTGTTTCTGCCAGGGTGCGTTGCAGGTTCGCAAATGCGCCGAAAGGGTTTTATGAGAAGCTCTTTGCGCCTCTCACGTTCAAATCGAAGGCCGCCGCCACGGAAAATATGCCTTCTTATGCTACGGACCAAAGAAAGCAAAGCTCCGATTTTGCTTTCTTTTTGTTTGGGGTTTGAAATGCGCGTGCGGTCGTGCTACACTTGGTAGGTAGGGAACAAGAAAAATATCCCAATTATCGGAGGCCATTCCCACCATGCGTTTGGATAAATACCTCAAAGTTTCACGCTTGATCAAGCGCCGCAGCGTCGCAAACGAAGCCTGCGATCAGGGTCGCATCTCGCTGAACGGCAAAATCGCCAAGGCCGGTGCCGAGGTCAAGGAGGGGGACGAACTCACCCTCCGTTTCGGCGAACGCGAAACGAAAGTCCGCGTCACTTCCGTGCAGGAACACGCCACCAAGAGCGACGCGTCTGAAATGTACGACATGATTTGACATGGCATGTCTGCTCCAGCGGGATCCGTCATTGCTTCGCGCCATCAATCGCCCACAGCGAATGCCATAAGATCATATAGAAATGTAGACGGGTGAGAAGACATCAATAAGATCGTATAGAAATGTAGACGGGTGAGAAGACATCAACAGGAGATCGGTGCATGGGATTCTTTAGCGGGCGCAAGAAAAGGCGCCATCACGAGCCGCGTCAGAAGTCGATCCCGCCGGTGCGCGGCGGTTACGCCGCGGCCGTGCTTTTGTGTGCGGGCGAAGGCGTGCGGGCCGGCAAGGTCAACAAACTGATCCGCCCCATTCTGGGGAAAAGCGCGCTTCGCCGCTCCCTCGAAACCTTGGCCGCCTGCGAAACGCTGCGCAACATCGCGATCGTCGTTTCGGCACAGACGCGCAACCATGCAGCGCAATTGCTTGAATCGATGGGAAACAACGAGCGCTTCCTGCTCATCGACGGCGGCGATACGCGGGGCGACTCGGCGCTCGCCGGACTGCGCGCGCTCAACCGGCTCCAACCCGCGCCGACCGTCGTTGCGATCCACGACGCCGCCAGGTGCCTGCTTCGCCCCGATGTGCTCGATGCCTGCCTGCAATCGGCGCGCGCACAGGGAAGTGGCGTCGCGGGGCTGCCGGCCACCGACACGATCCGCCGCGTCTCCGAACACGGCGTCGTGATCGGCGAGATGAACCGCGACGAGCTCTGGCACGTCCAGACCCCGCAGACTTTCGCGTTCGATCTGATCCTGCGCTGCTACGAAGAGGCCTTTGCCGAAGGGCAGACCGCAAGCGACGACGCTACGCTGATCGCGCGCAACGGCTATGAAGTCCACATGGTACGCTCTTCGTTCGAGAACATCAAGATCACCCACCCTGAAGATTTCGTGATGGCCGAGTTTTTCCTGAAGAGCCGCATGACGCCG
The DNA here is from genome assembly GCA_031553675.1 of Eubacteriales bacterium. GTDB lineage: Bacteria > Bacillota > Clostridia > Christensenellales > CALWSW01 > JAVBLF01. The sequence goes on from JAVBLF010000041.1 coordinate 7,947, forward strand.
GAAGCCTTCGCGCAGAACATCACCCCGGTACGCATCGGCTTCGGCGAGGACATCCACCGCCTCGTCTTTGGGCGAAAGCTGATCCTCGGCGGCATCGAAATCCCCCACGAAAGCGGTCTCGACGGCCACTCCGACGCCGATGTACTCGTACACGCCGTCATGGACGCGCTGCTCGGCGCCGCCGCCATGGGCGACATCGGCAAGCACTTCCCCGATTACGACGTCCGTTTCAAGGACGCCGACAGCATTTTGCTGCTCAAGCAAGTCGCCAGCATGCTCCGCAAACGCGCCTACCGCGTCGTCAACATCGACGCGACGATCGTCGCCGAACGCCCCAAGCTTGCGCCCCACATCGAGCAGATGTGCATCAAGCTCGCCCAAACGCTCGACATCGCACCTTCGTGCGTGTCCATCAAGGCGACCACAAGCGAAGGACTCGGCTACGAAGGGCGCTGCGAAGGCATCGTCGCCAAGGCGGTCGCGCTGATTGCGGGGGCACAATAATTTGCGTTTCGTGAAATTACTTGCGAGAATTGCCAAGTTTATCCCTCACATGCTATAATAGACCCGTCCGGAAACCCGCTTTCGGGAGGTATCCGAGCAAATCTTTCGTTGTGCAAGGAAGCGCCGACGACGCATAATCGAAGAAATTCTGCTAGGAGGCGCTGGCACGGCAGAGCGGAATATTTGCCGGATAGATGCCGGAATGGGGTTTCCGGACAGGTCTAATATTGAAGCAAGGTGATATCGTCGGCGTCCACCGCGACGCCCAAACGCTTCGACGGAGGATGGAATGGCGAGACGCTCTTTGAACCGAAGAGGTCGGCGGCCCCGTTCGGGTCGTCGCCGCTTGATGGCGACCGCAGCCGGCCCCTGGATCAAGATCTTACTCATCGTTGTGCTCATCGCGGGCGCCCTTTTTACGATCTACAAATTTGCCCTGCCCCCTGCCTTGAAATTGCTCAACATCCAGTGGCCCCCCGCCACGCCCGCGCCGCCCACGCCTACGCCTGTCCCCACGCCTTCGCCCCACCCGATCCAGGCCCTCGACGCCACCGAGATCCAAACCGAGATCGAGATTCCGAGCGACATGCGATTTGCCACCGATCCGATGCGGCATGGCAACGAGATCGTTTACACCGGCGGGGTCGATGACAGCGGCTCACAGAAAAACGTCAAGGTCGTCATCTACGACATCGAGACGCGGCAGACACGCGAGCAAAACGGCCTCCAACTCACCAACGATGACTACTTTCAGCCACAGCTCAACGACAAATGGATCGTCTACCTCGACCAGAAGCGCGACGGCGGCGGTCTGATTCGGGCCTATGACCGCGAATCCGGTGCAGACTTCGTCGTCAAGGAATACTATGTCGGACAACCTGTCATCACGCTCAGCGGCAGCCGCGTCTGCTGGATCGAGCGCACCGGTTCTTATCGCGACAAGGTTTTTCTCTTTGACCTGACGACGCAGGAAAACGTCTGCCTCGAAACCTTTGAGTCGGCCGTCTTTGGACAGAGCGCCTGCCACATGTCCGAAAAGGAGATCATTTGGGCCGGTTTCGACGTCAGCGGCAGCACCGACCACGACATCGACCACGGCACGATCCAGTTTTACAACTTCGAAGGAACGGTCGGCAACATTCCCGAAACCTATGCCCCTGAAACCTACGTTCACAACCCCAAGACCAACGGCAACGCCCGCGCCTGGATCGATGCCAATGGCGGCCCCAACGCGACGCTCTACCTGAGTCTCAACGGCGGCGAAAAGCGCAGCATCAACACGAACGTGCTGGGCTTTGGATTGGGTTCGAACTTCCTCGCCTATTGCAAGGATGAGGTCGTGCACGTCTACTTCTGGGACGTCCACCCCCAGCCGCTCGACCGCGAGATCTCCCTCAAAGGCGAGCACTGTATCTTCTCGGGGGTCAGCGACGACGCGGTTTTCTGGTTTGACACCGGCATATCGAAGTCGAGTGACATCATGAAGTTCGCGATGCCCAACGAGATCGATATCCTCCAACGCGAAACGCCCTCGTCCGGCATCCCCACCATACCCACTACCACCTCGACGCCCACTCCCTGATGCATGCGAACTCTTTCGCCCCAAATGCCGACCGCGTTTGGGGCTTTTCACGACAGGTGACGTTTACGGAGGCAGCCCTGATGGCAAAACTAAAGACAGTCTACGTCTGCGCGCAATGCGGACACGAGTCGGGCAAGTGGCTGGGGAAATGCCCCAACTGCGAGAGCTGGAACAGCTTTTCCGAGGAAGTCACCGCGCCCAAGTCGGCCGCCCCCGTCAAGACGGCCCGCCCGGGACAAGCCGCCCAAAAGCTCCACGCGGTCGCCGAAAACGAGCAGGCCGAGCGTCTTTTGACCGGTTACACCGAATTCGACCGCGTACTCGGCGGCGGGCTGGTGCGCGGTTCGGCGGTGCTGCTCGGCGGTGACCCCGGCATCGGAAAATCGACGCTCCTACTGCAAATGAGTGGCGCCGTCTCACAGCGCGCCGATCCCCTCCGCGTGCTGTACGCGTCCGGTGAAGAATCGGCCGCCCAGATCAAGATGCGCGCCAAACGCCTCGGCATTGCCCCCGGCGAGATCTACCTGCTCTGCGAAACCGACCTGTCCATCCTCGAAGGCCAGATTGACGCGCTTTCGCCCGACATCGTGATCGTCGACTCGGTGCAGACCCTGCGCAGCGACGATTCCCCCGGCGCGCCGGGCAGTGTGTCGCAGGTGCGCGACGCCACCGCCGCCCTCACCCGCATCGCTAAGACGAACGGCGCCTCTGTCTTCATCGTCGGCCACGTCACGAAGCAAGGCGCGATCGCCGGACCACGCGTGCTCGAACACCTCGTCGACACCGTGCTTTACTTCGAAGGCGACCGCCACGACAGCTACCGCATCCTACGCGCCGTCAAGAACCGCTTTGGCTCGACGAACGAGATCGGCGTCTTCGAGATGGCCGAATCCGGCATGTGCGAAGTGCCCAACCCTTCGAGCCTCTTTCTGAGCCACCGCGAACACCCCATGCCGGGCTGCGCGTTGCTCTGCACGCTCGAGGGCACGCGTCCCGTCGTCGCCGAAGTTCAGGCTCTCTGCTGTCCGACCGCTTTTGGCACCCCCCGCCGCACGAGCGCCGGCATCGACTACAACCGCATGGCGCTGCTCTGCGCTGTACTCGAAAAAAAGCTCGGTCTGCGCCTCTCCGATCAGGACATTTACGTCAACATCGTCGGGGGGCTGCGCGTCGACGAACGCAGCGCCGATCTCGCCGTCGTCGCGGCGATCGCATCCAGCCTCTCGGAGCGCCCGATCCGCCCCGGCTTCGTCGCCGTCGGCGAAGTCGGCCTCACCGCGGAAGTTCGCGGCGTCGTCCAGGCCGAAAAACGCGCCCAAGAGTGCGCCCGCCTCGGCTTCGACGCCCTCGTCCTCCCGAAGGCCAAGGCGAGCGAACTCCACATCCCCAACCTTCAGGTCGCGGGCGTCGGGAACGTCGCCGAGGCGCTGGAACGTCTCTTGCTGTAGGGAGTGCGTTGAGGGGATTTCATCCCCCCAAACCCCCTGACCAAAGGGCCAAGAGCCCTTTGGAATCCCGATTTGCCGGAGTTTAGAAAGGATCGAGGCATCCGGGTCTGTGACGCGTCTTGCGTACAGAAAAAATCGTGTCGAAAAAGAAGACGAAAGTCTTGCAAATTTGATACAAATGTGATAATATTGTGAATTTGTTGCTTTTGCACCGCAGGGCTGTTATGATAAAGGAGAGCAAGCTGTGTGAGCCTTGCTCGTCGAGCGAACATTTCGATCGAAAGAAAGGTGTGGGGAGCAGCGGCGCGGCATCCGCGCGTCGCACTGCGTTTTTTTCGTACGCTGCGGCCATCGTGCCGCACGAGAAAGGGTGTGAACGTGCATGTTTTGCGTGGGCGACAACATCGCATATCCGATGCATGGCGCGGGCCGCGTCGAGTCCATTGAGGAGCGCGGCGAAGAAGGCGCGAAGATCCGTTACTACTGCCTCTATTTCTTCGACGACGGCTTGAAGATCATGGTTCCCGTCGACAAAGGGGAAGAAGTCGGCATGCGAAAGGTCATCGATCAAAATGAGGCCGAAGACGTCTTCGATGAATTGATGCGCCCGCCCGCCACCGAAGACAACAACTGGAACCGTCGCTACCGCGCGAACCTGGACAAACTTCGCACTGGCACCCCGCGCGCGATCGCGCAAGTGCTCGCCGCCCTGACCGCGCGCAATCGTATTCGCGGCCTCTCGGCCAGCGAGAAAAAGATCCTTCAAAACGCCCGCCGTTTCCTCGTCGGCGAAATGCTGCTCTCGGGACTCGGCGACGAAGATACCCTGAACGCCCGCATCGACGGCTGCCTATCCGCAGCGCCCACTGCCGAAGCCAAGACAGGCTGATCCCAGATCGCCACAGGCCAGGCGCCACGCGATGACAACGCGTGTGTCGAGGGCACGCTTTGTATGATTCAGACCCAAAACTGCATGATGTAAACGTTTGCGGATGACGTAACCTGCGTCATCCGCTATAATGTCTCTGCACCCCACAGCCGCCCCCTCACATCCCCGAAAGAGGTGACACATTTGAAGAAAAGCGAAATCCCCGCAGAACCCCTCGCCCCCGAAGAAATGGAAGCCCAACGCGAAAAAGAAGAACGGAGCCGTGAACGCCTCCACAACTTTTTTCGCGTGATCGTCGCCGTGCTGGGCGCCGGCCTGGGCTCGATGATCGTGTTGTCCATCGCCTCCCTCGCCCGCATACTCGCATGGAGCGTCAACGTCCCTGTTTGGCATTATATCGGCGGCGCGCTTTTATTCGGCATTCTTTTTTATTTTCTTTCGCCGCGCATCATCAAGAATTTCTTGGCGCTTGTGCGCTCGATCGAGTCCTGGCTCAACGGCATCCCGATGATCGAGATCCTCTTTGGCTCGGTCGGCCTAGTGTTGGGATTGATCATCGCCTACCTACTCAGCAGCCTCGTCGCGCAGTTCCCGCTCCCGACGACGCTCACCGCCATCTTGTCGACCGCGCTCTACGTGCTCTTTGGCATTCTGGGCTGGTCGATCGCGCGCAAGCGGCGCGGCGAGCTTCGCATCGGCAGCCTGGCCGACGGCAAGCCCTCGAAGTCCGCCAAGGGAAAGAAAGAAAAAGCCGACATCGCCCGCCCCAAAATACTCGACACCAGCGTGATCATCGACGGACGCATTTTCGACATTTGCAAGACCGGCATACTCGAAGGCCGCCTCGTGATCCCCGGCTTTGTGCTCCAGGAACTCCGCCACGTCTCGGACTCGGCCGACAACCTCAAACGCACGCGCGGCCGCCGCGGCCTCGACATCCTCAGCAAAATCCAGCAGGAGCTCGATATGTACGTCGAAGTCAACGAAACCGACTACGACGACATCGCCGAGGTCGATGCCAAGCTCCTCCGCCTCGCCGCCGACACCGACGGCGTCGTGATCACGAACGACTTCAACCTCAACAAAGTCGCCGCCGTACAGCGCGTTCCGGTGCTGAACATCAACGAACTCGCCAACGCCGTCAAGCCCGTCGTCCTCCCCGGCGAGGAGATGCGCGTCACGATCATCAAAGACGGCAAAGAACATAACCAGGGCGTCGCCTACCTCGATGACGGCACGATGATCGTCGTCGATGGCGGCCGCCACATGGCCGGACAGACCCGCGACGTCATCGTGACGAGCGTACTGCAAACGTCCGCCGGACGCATGATCTTCGCCAAGCTGAAATAGTCGCAAAAGGGGGCACACGCCCCCTTTTTTCGTGCCGTTCTCGCGCCATTCGACATCTTTCCCAATAATTCGACATATCAACATTGAAATTTTTGAATTTTCGTTGGGCAAATGGTCATTCATGTGTTAGAATAGAACTTAAAGGTAAGAGCCTCCAGCAAATTCCTGCGCATCGAAATGGATGCGCCCCCAGCGTCTTGGCACTGTGTTGAGGCGGTTTTGTTTGAAGCTCTAAGGGGTTGAGCGGTTTGACTTTGGGACGTCGCATCGCCAGGCTGCGAAAAGAAAGCGGCCTGTTGCAAAAAAACCTGGCCGCCATTTTGGGTGTCTCGATCGGTACGGTGTCCAACTACGAGCACGACACCCACCAGCCCGATCTGGGCGTACTGGTGATGATGGCCGATTATTTTTCCGTTTCCATGGACTTTTTGCTCGGGCGCACGCCGTTTCGCACGTCTGTGCACTGCGCCGATCCCAAGATCGCGGAAAACGGGATCTGCCTGTCTGCCTTTCTCGAACACTGGCAGGCGCTGAGCGAAGAAGACCAGGCCTACCAAATCGCCGCCATCAAGCAAAAGGAAATCGTCCTGCGCGGCAAATGACCGCCCCGACGATCGGAACCCGCTTGTTTCGGATTGCGGAAGTTCCGACAGGTTCGTCCGCAAACGCTTGACGGACCTGTTTTTCTGTGTTATCCTGAAGAACAGTAGATAAAAATGTGACCATGTGGGAGTGTGCGTTTTCGCATGCTCTCCCCATATTGAGCGGAATGCATCGGTCGGGTACCGTTTTAGCCGGGACTGGCCAAAAGCAGGAGACCTTTTTTGAAAAAAGGGGGGCCTGCTATTTTGTTCCTCCGCACACGGCCAAACAACCAAAATGTGGTTGGCGATCCATGTGAATGGATATACTCCTCCCATGGATGCCGTCCCCGCCGGGCCATTGCCCGCCCGGCAACGAAATCGATTTTCCTTTCACATCTATACATGACGCAAGAAGTTGGGAGTGTGATTGCAGGGTGATTCACGATGTTCAGTTTGGATCGCGCGTTCGGAAAAGTTTCTCCCGGATCGAAGAAGTATTGGAGATGCCCGACCTGATCGAGATCCAGCGAAAGTCTTACAACCATTTTTTGGAACAAGACCTCCACGACGTACTCAACGACGTCTTCCCCATCAAGGACTACGCCGAAAAGCTCTCGCTGGAGTTCGTTGACTACTCGCTCGAAATGCCGTCGAAGTACACCGTCGAAGAGTGCAAAGAACTCGACGTCAACTACAGCGCGCCGCTGAAGATCACGGTTCGCCTCCACAACGCCGAGAGCGGCGAGTACAAGGAACAAGAGGTCTTCTTGGGCGACTTCCCGCTCATGACCGAGCAGGGCACCTTCATCATCAACGGCGCCGAGCGCGTCATCGTCAGCCAGCTCATGCGCTCGCCGGGCGTCTACTACGACATGAAGCGCGACAAGACCGGCAAGCCCCTCTTTTCCACCCAGATCATCCCCAACCGCGGCGCGTGGATGGAGTACGAAACCGACTCGAACGACGTGCTGTCCGTCCGCATCGACCGCACGAGAAAGCTCCCCATCACCGTGCTCATGCGCGCGCTGGGCTTTGGCACCGACGCCGAGATCATCGAGCTCCTCGGCGAGGACGAGCGCCTGAACGCCGCCCTCGAAAAGGACGCCAACACCACAAAGACCGCCTCGGTCGAGGACGGTCTGATCGCGATCTACAAGCAGCTCCGCCCCGGCGAGCCGCCCACCGAGGAATCCGCCCGCAGCCTCCTCCACAGCCTCTACTTCGACCCCCGCCGATACGACATCGCGCGCGTGGGCCGCTACAAATTTAATAAGAAACTCGCGTTGGCGTCCCGCATCCAAAATCGCTTCGCCGCCGAGCCCGTCATCCACCCCGAAACGGGCGAGATCCTGGCCGAGCCCTACAAGCGCATCTCTCCGGCCCAGGCCGTCGAGATCCAAAACGCCGGCGTCTATTCCGTGCGCATCGCCTTTGAAGATCAGGATCGCATCGTCAAGGTCATCGGCAACCACTTTGTCGATCCGAAAGGCTTCCTGCCTTTCGACCCCAGCGAGATCCGCATCCATGAAAAAGTGCACTACCCCACGCTGCGCGCGATCCTCGACGAGTACGAAGGCGCCTCGGTCGAAGAGCTCAAAAAAGTACTCAAAGAAAACATCAACGAGCTCATTCCGCGCCGCATCCACCGCGACGACATCATCGCGTCGGTCAGCTACCTGATCGGCCTGCCCTACGACATCGGCGTCACCGACAACATCGACCACCTCGGCAACCGCCGCGTCCGCAGCGTTGGCGAGCTTTTGCAAAGCCAAATCCGCGTCGGCCTCAACCGCCTCGAGCGCGTCGTGCGCGAACGCATGCAGATCCAGGACGCCGACACCGCTACGCCGCAAAACATCATGAACACCCGCCCTGTGACCGCCGCGATCAAAGAGTTCTTCGGTTCGTCGCAGCTCTCGCAGTTCATGGACCAACACAACCCACTGAGCGAATTGACCCACAAGCGCCGCCTCAGCGCGCTCGGCCCGGGCGGCCTGTCGCGCGAACGCGCCGGCTTCGAGGTCCGCGACGTCCACTTCTCCCACTACGGACGCATGTGCCCCATTGAGACGCCCGAAGGTCCGAACATCGGCCTGATCAACTCGCTCGCCTCCTACGCGCGCATCAACGAGTACGGCTTCATCGAATCGCCCTACCGCCGCGTCGACAAGGAGAAACGCACGATCACTGAAGAGATCGTCTACCTGACGGCCGACGAGGAAGACGAGCACATCGTCGCCCAGGCCAACGAGCAGATCGATCCCATCACCGGCTGGTTCGCCGACGAACAGGTCACCGGCCGCTACCGCGACGACATCGCCGAATACCACCGCGATACCGTCGACTACATGGACGTCTCGCCGAAACAGGTCGTTTCGGTCGCGACGGCCATGATCCCCTTCCTCGAAAACGACGACGCCAACCGCGCCCTCATGGGCTCGAACATGCAGCGCCAAGCCGTCCCCCTCCTCACGCCCCAGGCCCCCATCGTCGGCACGGGCATGGAGTACAAGGCGGCCCGCGATTCCGGCATCTGCGTGCTCGCCGACGAGGACGGCGTGATCGACAAGGTCGCGTCCGACATGATCGTGCTGCGCGGCGTTTCCGGCAAACGCTACCGCCACAAGCTGATCAAGTTCCAGCGCTCCAACCAGTGCACCTGCCTCAACCAGCGCCCCATCGTCGACGTCGGCGAGAGCGTCGTACAAGGCCAGGTGCTCGCGGACGGCGCTTCGACCGACCAGGGCGAGATTGCCCTCGGCCGCAACATCCTCATGGCCTTCATGACATGGGAGGGCTACAACTACGAGGACGCGATCCTGATCAGCGAAAAACTCGTCAAGGAGGACGTCTTCACCTCGATCCACATCGAGGAATACGAATCCGAAGCCCGCGAAACGAAGCTCGGCGCGGAGGAGATCACCCGCGACATCCCGAACGTCGGCGAAGAAGCCCTGAAAGACCTCGACGAAAACGGCGTCATCCGCATCGGCGCGGAGGTTCGCAGCGGCGACATCCTCGTCGGCAAAGTGACGCCCAAGGGCGAAACCGAGCTGACCGCCGAGGAACGCCTGTTGCGCGCCATCTTCGGCGAAAAGGCCCGCGAAGTCCGCGACACCTCCCTGCGCGTCCCCCACGGCGAGGGCGGCGTCATCGTCGACGTCAAAGTGTTCGACGCCAACGAAAAGCGCTCCGAGCTCTCTCCCGGTGTCAAAAAGCTCGTCCGCGTCTACATCGCCCAAAAGCGTAAGATCTCCGTCGGCGACAAGATGGCCGGACGCCACGGCAACAAGGGCGTCATCTCGCGCATCCTGCCCGAGGAAGACATGCCCTTCCTGCCCGACGGCACCCCCCTCGAAATCGTTCTCAACCCGCTGGGCGTTCCGTCGCGTATGAACATCGGCCAGGTGCTCGAAGTCCACCTCGGCCGCGCTGCCAAAGCCCTCGGCTGGCACATCGCCACGCCGGTCTTCGACGGCGCCAACGAAGACAACATCGCCGACTGCCTCCGCCAGGCCGGCCTCGACGAAGACGGCAAAACCGTCCTCTACGACGGCCGCACCGGCGATCCCTTTGAAAACCGCGTCACCGTGGGCTACATGTATATGCTCAAGCTCGCCCACCTCGTCGACGACAAGATCCACGCCCGCTCGACCGGACCCTATTCGCTCGTCACGCAGCAGCCCCTCGGCGGCAAGGCCCAGTTCGGCGGCCAGCGCTTCGGCGAAATGGAAGTCTGGGCGCTCTACGCGTACGGCGCCGCCCACACGCTCGAAGAAATCCTCACGGTCAAGTCGGACGACATCACCGGCCGCGTCAAGACCTACGAAGCGATCGTCAAGGGCGAAAACATCCCGAAACCGGGCGTTCCCGAATCCTTCCGCGTGCTGATCAAAGAACTTCAGTCCCTCGCGCTCGACGTGCGCGTGCTCAACGACACGCACGAGGAAATCGTCGTCCGCGAACTCGACGACGAAGAACTCACGCCGCTCGGCCTCAACCTCGAAGGCAGCGAAGTCGACCGCGATTCCGGCGCCGCCTTCGACCTCGACGACTTCGTTTCGGACGACGACGACGAGGAGGGCGACGACCTGCTCGACGACTTCGACCTCGACGAAAACGAGGACGACGAAAACGAGGACGACGAAAGCGACGACGAGAACCAAAACGAGAACCAAGACGAGAACGAGGACGTTTCCGAACCCTTGCCCGACGCCCATCCTGAAGCCGTGGACGTCGAGGGCGACGATGACGAAGACCTCCTCCCGCGCTTGGACGATTAAGGGCTTTTGCCGTTTTTCCGCCTTGTGCATACAAGTTCGAACACTCTGAGGAAGGAGCACCCGTTTTGTACGAACTGGACAATTTTGACTCCTTTAAAATAGGCCTGGCATCGCCCGAGATCATCCGAAAATGGTCGCATGGCGAGGTGAAAAAACCCGAAACGATCAACTACCGGACGCTCAAGCCCGAACGCGACGGCCTCTTTTGCGAGCGCATTTTCGGACCGATGAAGGACTGGGAATGTCACTGCGGCCGCTACAAGCGCGTCCGCTACAAAGGCATCGTCTGCGAAAAATGCGGCGTCGAAGTCACGAAAGCCAAGGTCCGCCGCGAACGCATGGGCCACATCGAACTGGCTGCGCCGGTGTCGCACATCTGGTACTTCCGCGGCGCTCCCAGCCGCATGCGCCAGCTTCTCGACATCAAGGCCAACGAGCTGGAAAAAGTCCTCTACTTCGCCTCGAACATCGTGCTCGATCCTGGTGATACGGCGCTCGAATATAAGCACGTCTTCGAATCCGAGCGCGAATACCGCGACGCCATCCAGAAGTACGGCGATCGCTTCCGCTGCGGCATGGGCGCCGCGGCCGTGCGCGAGCTGCTCGCCGCACTCGACCTCGAAGAGCTCGCCGTCTCCCTGCGCAAGGAGATCCAGGGCGCGGCCAGCCAGAAGCGCGCCGCCGCGATCAAGCGCCTCGAAGTCGTCGAAGCCTTCCTCAAGAGCGGCAACAAGCCCGAGTGGATGATCATGGACGTTCTGCCCGTCATCCCGCCGGACATCCGCCCCATGGTACAGCTCGACGGTGGCCGCTTCGCGACGAGCGACCTCAACGACCTCTACCGCCGCGTCATCAACCGCAACAACCGCCTCCGCCGCTTGCTCGACCTCAAAGCGCCCGATATCATCGTGCGCAACGAAAAGCGCATGCTGCAAGAGGCCGTCGACGCCCTGATCGACAACGGCCGCCGCGCCCGCGCCGTCACCGGCCCCGGCAACCGCGCGCTGAAATCGCTGTCCGAAATGCTGCGCGGCAAACAGGGCCGCTTCCGCATGAACCTCTTGGGCAAGCGCGTCGACTACTCGGGCCGCTCGGTCATCGTCGTCGGCCCCGAACTCAAGATGTACCAGTGCGGGCTGCCCAAAGAAATGGCGATCGAGCTCTTTAAGCCCTTCGTCATCCGCGAGCTGACCCAGCGCGGTTACGCCCACAACATCAAGAGCGCCAAGCGCATGGTCGAGCGCACCCGCGCCGAGGTCTACGACGTGCTCGAAGACGTCATCCGTGACCACCCCGTCATGCTCAACCGCGCCCCCACGCTCCACCGCCTCGGCATCCAAGCGTTTGAGCCGGTACTCGTCGAGGGCCGCGCGATCAAGCTCCACCCCCTCGTCTGCACCGCCTTCAACGCCGACTTCGACGGCGATCAGATGGCCGTCCACGTCCCGCTCAGCGTCGAGGCCCAGGCCGAAGCCCGCTTCCTTATGCTGGCGGCCAACAACATCCTCAAACCACAGGACGGCAAACCGGTCGTCAGCCCGACGCAGGACATGGTCATCGGCTGCTACTACCTAACCGCCGAGCGCGAAGGCGTCGCCGGTACGGGCGCCGTCTTCAGCTCCCCCGATGAGGCCGTGCTCGCCTATCGCACACACGAAGCCTCCCTCCAGGCGCGCTGCACCATCCGCCGCCGCATCGAGATCGACGGCGTCACCTACAGCCGCAACATCGACACGACGATCGGTCGCCTGATCTTTAACGAAGCCATTCCCCAAGACCTCGGCTTCGTGCAGCGCCATGAACCCGCCGACGCCCTCGAACTCGAGATCAACCAGATCGTCGACAAAAAGGTGCTCGGCAAGATCGTCGATCGCTGCTTCCGTGTCCACGGCGCCAGCCAGACCTCGACCGTGCTCGACCGCATCAAGAGCCTCGGCTTCGAGTACTCGACGAAGGGTGCCGTCACCGTCGGCTACATGGACGTCCACGTCCCCGAAGACAAACCCCAGATGGTCGCCCGCGCCGAGCAACTCGTCCACAAGCTGACCAACAAGTTCAACAAGGGTCTGCTCACCGAAGACGAGCGCTACCGCTCGAGCGTCAGCGTCTGGGAAGACACAGAAGAATCGGTCACAAATGAGCTGAAAAAGCTCAAAGAAGCCGAGCCCTTCAACCCCATCCACATGATGGCCGACTCGGGCGCGCGCGGATCGATGCAACAGATCCGCCAGCTCGCCGGCATGCGCGGTCTGATGAAAGACCCCACCGGCCGCACGATCGAGATGCCCGTCCGCGCCAACTTCCGCGAAGGCCTCACAGTGCTGGAGTTCTTTATCTCCTCGCACGGCGCGCGCAAAGGCCTCTCCGACACCGCGCTCCGTACCGCCGACTCCGGCTACCTGACCCGCCGGCTCGTCGACGTCTCGCAGGACGTCATCGTCCGCGAAGACGACTGCTTCACCCAGCACGGCAAGGCCATCAAGGGCATGTGGGTCGAAGACATCATGGATGGCGGCGCCCGCCTCGAGGGCATCCAGAGCCGCATTGAAGGGCGCGTCGCCGTCGAAGACGTCGTCCACCCCCAGACCGGCGAAATCCTCGCCACCGCCAACGAGTTGATCTCCCACCCCGCCGCTGAAGCCATCGACAAGGCAGGTATCAAGCGCATTCAGATCCGCACGGTCTTCACCTGTTCGAGCGAGCACGGCGTCTGCCGCAAATGCTACGGCTCCAACATGGCCACCGGCGACATGGTCGACGTCGGCGAAGCGGTCGGCATCGTCGCCGCCCAGGCGATCGGCGAACCGGGCACGCAGCTCACCATGCGTACCTTCCACACCGGCGGCGTCGCGTCGTCCGGCGACATCACACAGGGCCTTCCGCGCGTCGAGGAAATCTTCGAGGCGCGCAACCCCAAGGGCGCCGCGATCATCACCGAAATCCCCGGCATGGTCGAGATCCACGAGAGCAAAAAGCAGCGCGAAGTCATCATCCACGACAACATCGACAACCGCACCGAAACCTACCAGCTTCCCTACGCTTCGCGCTTGCGCGTGTCGAACGGCGACCTCGTCGAGGCGGGCGACGCGCTGACCGAAGGCCCAATCAACCCGGGCGACATCCTGCGCCTGAAAGGTCCGAAAGACGTCCAGGCCTACATGCTCAAGGAAGTCCAAAAAGTCTACCGCATGCAGGGCGTCGAGATCGCCGACAAGCACATCGAGGTCATCCTGCGCCAGATGCTGCGCCGCGTGCAGGTCGAAGAAGCGGGCGACACCGCCATGCTGCCGGGCGAACTGGTCGATATGTTCCGCTTTGAACGCGAGAACATCGCCGCCATTGAGGAAGGCGGCGAGTGGGCGACCGCCAAGCCCAAACTCCTCGGCATCACGAAGGCCGCCCTCGCCACGGAATCCTTCCTCTCGGCCGCCAGCTTCCAGGAGACGACGCGCGTTCTGACCGACGCCGCCATCAAAGGCAAGGTCGACCCGCTCGTCGGCCTGAAGGAAAACGCGATCATCGGCAAGCTGATCCCCGCCGGTGTCGGCATGCGCCGCTACAAAAACATCGACGTCAAAGAAGTCTCCCAGAACGACCTGCTCTACGTCGACGAGATCCAGCCCTGATCGCGCGTGAGTGAGAGGTGGAAAAACGGATGAAAGCTTACAACGAAGCCACCTTCCTGCAAGCCCTCGAAGACGCCGGCAACAGCGGGCTTCTCCTGCGCGTCACGAAGGACTTCGGAAGCGTCAAAGCATACCTCGACTTTCTGAATGAGGGCGGCTCGGTCGATGACCCCGCCGCCCCTTCGGATGACGAATATCGGGCCGCTCTCGCCGCGTGGCAGCAGCGCCCCACACCCCGGCCCGCAACCCCGTCCGACGACGACACTTCCACGTGGTCCTTCCGGCGTTCCCACGACGATTCCAGCCCGAGCGCCCAGAGCGCGGAATACGAATACGTTAAGCGCCTTCTCCCCGGCGGCGACGTCTCGCCTCTTTTCGAATCCGAGACCTGCCTGCTCTGCAAAGGCGATCACCCCCGGCCCCGCAGCTACTACGCGATCACCGACATGGGCCACAAAGAACCCGAGGGCAAAAAAACCACCGCGCTCGGCTTTCGCGTCAAGACGAAAGTCGGCTCGATGGTCCCCCTCCAGATCGCCGCGTGCCCGCATTGCCGCAAGGTCCATATGACCGCCGCCTACCTCAAGCTGGTCACGATCGTCGCGATCATGGCTGCCGCCCTGCTGATCCTCACCCTCCAGCCGGTCGCGAAAGTGCTGCTCTCCCTCCACGAGAGCTTTTCGCTGCTGATCTTCCTCGCGATGATCCCCGTGAGCTGGGCGGTCGGCACGACGCTTAACAACCGCTACATCGCCAAGCACAGCGTGGAAACCCGCTTCGACATCGCCGAGATCCCCTTCGTCCATCGCATGATCGAAATGGGCTGGTTCCCGCTCTACGACTCGGGCAAAACGAGCCGCCTCGTCTTTTCGAAGAAGCGCCTGTCCCAAGGCTGGTTCATCTAAGAACCTGCGCCCCAAAAAAGACGCTCGGCTCCACCCTACACCCCCCAGTATCCCACCTAGCTTCGACAACACGCTTCCACCCCGACGGAATGCCCGCCATCGAGAAGGCGGGCATTCCGGGGACGCCGTAGGCGTTTGAAAGTTCTTTTGCTCCTTTTCTTCCCAAGAAAAGGAGACGAAACCAAGGAAGAAGGTGAGCCTCATGCTTCACGTCATCTCGAAGGTCGACGGTCTTCTGACGGAGCTCAAGGCGCTGGCGCCCGGCTGCTGGGCCAATCTCGTCGACCCGACGCCCGACGAAGTCGATAAGGTCGTCGCGTTTTTCGGCATTGAGCGCGATTTCGTCACCGCTGCCCTCGACGAAGAGGAATCCGCCCACATCGACCAGGAGGACGACGCCACGCTCGTCATCGTCGACATCCCCGTCGTCCAAGTCGACGCGCACGACTCGTTCTTTTACACCACGCTCCCGCTCGGCATCGTCACCTGCGCCAAGGGCTTCATCACGATCTGCACGCGCGAAACCACCATCATGGAAGACTTCATGGAAGGACGCGTCCGCGCCTTCTCCACCAACAAAAAAACGCGCTTCCTCCTCCAGATCCTCCAGCGAAACGCGTCGAAGTTCCTTCAATACCTCAAGCAGATCGACAAGGCCAGCAACCTCGTGCAGGGCGAGCTCCAGCGCTCCATGAAAAACCGCGAACTGCTCCAGATGATGCGGCTTGAAAAATCGCTCGTCTACTTCTCGACCTCCCTCAAGGGCAATGAGGTCGTGCTGGAAAAGCTCCTCAAGTCCCAAGCCTTTACCCGCTACGCCGACGACGAGGACCTTCTCGAGGACGTCATCATCGACAACAAGCAGGCCATCGAAATGTGTACCATCTACCGTGACATCCTCAGCGGCACCATGGACGCCTATGCATCGATCATCTCCAACAACCTTAACATCGTGATGAAATGGCTCGCCTCCCTCACGATCGTGCTCACCATCCCCCAGCTCATCTTCGGCTTGATGGGCATGAACACCGGCGTTCCCTTCGAAGGCTCCATGACCGGATTTTGGCTCTCGCTCGGGCTCAGCCTCGGGATCTCCGCCATCGCCGCCTGCATCCTCTGGCGCAAACGCATGTTTTAATTCCACAGCAGATTTTCACATTTGGAGCTTGAATCTCGCCCCCTTCTATGGTACAATCAGTTTGTTCCAAAAGCGACGCCCAAGGGGAATTGGCGCAGTTGGTAGCGCGCAACGTTCGCAATGTTGAGGCCAGGGGTTCGAATCCCCTATTCTCCACCAGACAGGCTAGCTGAAATAGACCGTGGATTAGAATCCACGGTCTATTTCTATCTAACGGGGGGCTTTTCAGCGTTTCGTTTTGTTACGATTCATATCATTGTAAAACGCTGATTCTATTTCGAACAGCACCAAGAACAGCACCAATAAAGTTAGTGATTCCGCTATTTCCTCTCCATAAACCAGCGTGGGTCTTCGAAGTAAAGCCACTTTCTCTGCCCCATAATCATGCATTCGAAGCCTATCCCTATGCCGCCGGCCTTCGTCGAAGCCTTGGGCTTTACTTGCAGGACATCGTCAATTTCGT
>JAVBLF010000094.1:0-7311 GCA_031553675.1 Eubacteriales bacterium
TCCGTGATGCCGTGAATGTATGTACAAAAGCGCTGAAACGCGACTTTCGGATTGAGCAATGTATAGCGCCGATCGACGATCTGTCCGTCTGAAACGAGAGCCGTGCCGACGGCACATGCGCTGTCGCGGCTTTCGTTGGCGGTCTCGAAGTCGATGGCGACGAAATTGAGCATAAACGGTATCCCTCCCACAGGCATTATATCATCGTGGTCTAAATTCGCCAAGAAATTGATAGAGTATAAAGAGGCAATTTTTGATCGCGATTTGATGGATATAGGTGGGATCGGTTGTGCGAATCTTGTTGACAGGCGCCGACGGCCTTTTGGGCCGCTCGATTCAAAACTGTGAGCGCGAGGTCGATGTCATCGCGCTGGGCCATCGGGATCTCGACATCGCGTCGGAAGAATCGGTGGATGCCGCCCTCCGAACCCACCGCCCCGATTGGGTGATCAACTGCGCCGCCGCGACCGACGTCGACCGCTGCGAACGCGACGTGCCTTGGGCTTGTGCTGCGAACGCGCGTGGGCCGCGCCTGCTCGCCGAAGCCTGCGCCCAACGCTGCCGCCTGATCCACATCAGCACCGACTTCGTCTTTGGCGGCGAAAAAAATACCCCCTACGTCGAGAGCGATCCCCCCCACCCCTTGAGCGTCTACGGCGCGAGCAAACGGCTGGGCGAATGTGCCGTGCTTGCACACGGAGGCGTCGTCGCGCGGACGCAATGGCTTTACGGCGCGCAAAAGTCCGGCTTTGTCGATGGGGTGCTGACATGCGCGCCCCCTGTCCGCGCGATCGAGGACAGCATCGGCTGTCCGACGAACGCCGCCGACCTCGCCGCCTGCTTGCTCGACCTCTGTGCTTCCGAGGCGCACGGCCTCTATCACATCGCCAACAGCGGGGCATGCAGCCGGGCCGATTTCGCCGAAGCCATCCTCGTCCGCGCCGGCACCCCGAAGCCCATCGAACGCACCGCCATGCGCGAGCTTCAGCTCCCCGCCCGCCGCCCCCGCTACAGCGCCCTCGCCAGCGAACGCGGCTTGGCGCTCCGGCCATGGGAGGAGGCGCTCGACGCTTACTTCGCGGAACGCCAGTGAATCTCGTTCCCCCTACATCCCATAAGCCTTGTTTGTGCGCCTGTAGGGGCGATTGTCGATGCCAATCAAGGATTGAACTTTGTTCAGGCAAAAACGGAAGATCCTTATGGTACGCGGGCGATTGATAATCGCCCCTACATCCCGATACCCTTGTTTGTACGCCTGTAGGGGCGATTATCAATCGCCCGTTGCAGCAAAACGGCCTTGCGATACGTTAGGTTCGTAACCCTTGATTCGCATTGTCAATCGCCCGCTCTGAACACGCGGGGTTCACCCCTGATTCGCAATTTCAATCGCCCGCTCGGGAAACGCCCACTCGTTTCACCAGCGGATGACAACCCTTGATTCACATATACGTCTTTGGCTCATGTTCTCGACAAGATTGGGAGCGTAAATAAAGGAGGATTCCCCCATGAAATGGCTGATCACAGGCGGCGCGGGCTTCATCGGGTCGCACTTCGTGAAATACGCGTTGCGGAAAGGCGTGCAGGTGGTGAACGTCGATGCGCTGACCTACGCGGGACATCTGGAAAACCTCCGCGAAGTCGAGGCGCTTGCGCAGCCGCAGGGTTTGTTTCAGCGCGGGCGGGCCTACGAGTTCGTACACGCCGACATCTCCGATGAAGAGGCCATGCGGGCGGTCTTCCGACGCCATCCCAACATCAATGCGATCGTCAACTTCGCGGCGGAATCGCACGTCGATCGAAGCTTGCAGACGCCAGACGTCTTTTTGAAGAGCAACATTTTGGGGACGCGCGTCTTGCTCGAGTTGGCGCGAGAGAGTCGAGCCCGCTTTTTGCAGGTATCGACCGACGAAGTCTATGGCTCTTTGGGCGATTCCGGCGCGTTCACCGAGAACTCGCCGATCCAGCCCTCCAGCCCTTACTCGGCTTCCAAAGCCGCTGCCGACCTCATCGTGCAGGCTTACGTCCGCACCCACGGCGTCGATGGGGTAATCACGCGCTGTTCGAACAACTTCGGCCCCTTCCAGGATCCCGAAAAGTTGATTCCCATGGCCATCATCAAAGCCTTGCGGGGCGAACGCGTCCCCATTTACGGGGACGGCAAAAATGTCCGCGATTGGCTTCACGTATCCGATCACTGCGTCGCGATCGACTTCGCGCTCTGGTATGGTCGGGCGGGGGAGATCTACAACGTCGGCGGTGGCAACGAAAGCAGCAACCTGGAAACGGTCGCGATTTTGCTCGACGAACTCAAGGCCGATCCGGATTTGATCGAATTCGTCGCCGATCGGCCCGGGCACGATCGCCGCTACGCCATCGACGCCAGCAAAATGCGCGCGCTCGGTTGGCGCCCGCAGACCGTATTCGAAACGGAACTCCGCAACACGGCGCGTTGGTACGTCGAGCACCGCGACTGGTGGGAAGCCATCCTGTCCGGAGACCGGCAAAGCGCGAACGAGCCGGAAGCGGCCCTGCCCGTGGAGATAGCATCCGAGATCGGTTCGGAAGCGAGCGAAATGGCGGCCCCCGTTGCGCCGGAACCGATAGACGAGGCTTCGATCGAAGACGAACAAACCGACGATTTCGAAACCGATGCGGGGCGATGCGAAGACGAAGCGCTCGACGCGCTCGACTCGCTCGCCGAAGCCCAGGAAAGCGAAACGCCCTCTGACGAAAACGAGGATGCGCCGGAAGAACCGATCGTGCTCGACTTCGAAACGCTGCCCGACGACGAAACAGCGCCTGCGCCTACACCCGCCGCTGTATTCGACGACGACCTGATCCTGACCGGCGGCATCGAGCCCGCGCCCACGGATCGCGTCGCCACGACGCCCGTTGAACCCGAGACGATCGTCGAAATTCCAATGCTCTTCGGGCACGACGGAAGCGAGGAAGAGCCGGAATTCCCAAAATAATCGGGATATTTGCAAGCGCCGGACGCCAAAATAAGCGGGAATGGGGCAATCGCGCGACGTGTGGGATTGCCAAAACTCGCGAGGTGACGGCGCTTTGGCAACTCGAGACTTGAAAAAGGCAGCGGCGATCTGGCGCAGACAGGGCTTTCGCGCCCTGTGGAAGCGCGTCCGCGCCGCCGATCCGGCCGCGAAACGGCAACAGCTCCACGCGTACCGTTCCTGGATACGCCTGAACGAGCGCGACAAAAATCGAAACGATCCGCCGATCGACGTCCATTTCAAGGAAGACGCGCGGATCAGTTTTTTGTGTCCGGTCTACCGTCCCAAGCTGCGCTATCTGGACGAATTGCTCTCGTCACTGCACGCGCAGACCTATCACAACTGGGAGATCTGTTTTGCCGACGGCGGATCGTCGCCCGTCGTGCGCCGGCAGCTCAAGCGCTTCGCCAAGGATGACCCGCGGGTCAAAGTCGCCTTTTTGGAGCAGAACCGGGGCATCGCCGCCAACACAGCCGCTGCCTACGTTCTGGCGACGGGCGATGTGATCGGCTTTGTCGATCACGACGACATGCTCGCGCCGAGCGCTTGCTTCGAGATCGTCCGCGCCCTTCAAAACCACGGCGCCGACTTTGTCTACACCGACGAGGACAAGTTCGACGAATCGGGGCGCTTTGATCCGCACTTCAAACCCGCTTGGAGTCCCGACACGCTCCGAAGCTACAACTACATCACCCACCTGATGGCCATGAAGCGGGCGCTGTACGAGCGCTGCGGCGGCATCCGCGAGGGCTTCGACGGCAGCCAGGATCACGACCTGGCGCTTCGGGCGACCGCCGCCGCCGAGGCGATCCACCACATCCCGAAGATCCTCTACCACTGGCGATCGCACGCCAACAGCGTCGCGGGGGACGGCCTGAGCAAGCCCTACGCCTTTGAAGCGGGGCGCAAAGCCGTCGAATCGATCGTGTTGGCCAGTCCGGATGGCGTGATCGTCGAGGACGGCTCCTTTCCGGCCAGCTACCGCGCGCGTTACGCCGTGTCGCCCGACCTGCTCGTATCGATCGTGATCCCCAACCGCGACAAGGCTGAACTCCTGCGCGCCTGTCTCGCTTCGATCCACGCGACGGCCGGCGACACGCGCTTCGAAGTGATCGTCGTCGAAAACGGCTCGAAGGAATCCGAAACTTTCGCGCTTTACGAGCAGATCAAGCGCGATCGAAACGCCACCCTTTTGTCGGTCGACGGCCCCTTCAACTACAGCGCCGCCAACAACCTCGGCGCGAAATCGGCGAAGGGCGACGCCTTCCTGTTCCTGAACAACGACATCCTCGCCCTCGAAACAGGCTGGTTGCAAGCGCTGCTCGAACAGGCCGTGCGTCCGACGGTGGGTGCGGTCGGCGCAAAGCTGCTCTACGAAGACGGCACGATCCAGCATGCGGGCGTCGTCGTCGGTCTGGGTGGCTGGGCGGATCACGTCTGCGCGGGCGCGCCCGAGGACGGCCAAGGCCTGATGAATGGCAACCACTGGCTCAACGTCGTGCGCAATGTATCGGCCGTGACCGGCGCTTGCATGATGATCGCCCGCGACAAGTTCGAAGACGTGCTGGGGTTCAGCGAGGACTTCCAGATCTGCGGCAGCGACGTCGATATCTGTCTGCGGCTGCTCGCCAAGGGCTACCACAACGTCTACACCCCCTTCGCGCGGCTGACCCACCGCGAAAGTGCCACCCGCGGACAGACCGAGATCCCCGAAAACGACTTTCTCCGCAGCGCCGAGTCCTACCGCAACATGTGGGAAAACGGCGACCCTTATTTCAGCCGCCACTGGGACACGAGCAGCAAGTGGCCGCGCATCCGCACGGACAAGCCCAAATCGCCGCAAGGGGGGGCCATGCATTGAACGGCTCTTGGTATCGGCGCGTTGCCGACGCGGGGCGCGCGCTCTTGGGAAAGCCGCTCATGAACGACGCCTACCGCGAACGGCAGTCACGCGATATGCTGGCGCAGATCGGCTGGTTCGACGGCTCGGAGCAGGAATGGCAGGCGGCGCGGGCACGGCTCACCCAGCCGATCGCCTTGCCGTCCGACGCCGTGGGCAAGGTGCGCTGGCTGCTCTGCCAGTTCACCCACCCTTACGGAGGCGTCTTCACCGTGCTGCGCATCGCGGAGGCGCTGCAAAAGCACGGCTTTCAAAACGTCATCTCGATCTACGACAACCCCGACTTCGACTGGGATCGCCACAAAGAGGTGATCCTGGCAAGCTTTCCGGCGCTGTCCGAGGCCCGCTTCGAAGCGCCCGAAACCCCCGACCGCGAGGCCAGCGAGTACGCCGTCGCGACCTTCTGGCCCTCGACGCGCCACCTCCTCAAAATGCCGCTCGTGCAGCACAAGGTCTACCTGATCCAGGATTTCGAACCGGCCTTTTACCCGGCAGGCACCAGTTACGCCCTCGCCGAGATGAGCTACCGCATGCCCTTCCACCGCCTCTGCAACACACCGGGACTCCAGCGCTTTGTCGATGCCAATTACCCGCAGTCCGGCATCGAGAGCGTGTCATTCACCCCCGCCGTCGACGCGCGTTACCGCCGCGCCCCCAAGCCGTTGACCAGGCCGGTACGCGTGCTCTTCTACGCCCGCCCGGGCACGCCGCGCAATGCCTTCGAGTTGGCGCTGGCATTTGCATCGGCGCTCAAGGAGCGCTATGGCGAGATCGTCGAGCTGGTTGCCGCCGGTGCGGGCGACGGCGCTCCGATGGGCGGGGGCGTGCTCGAGTGGGCAGGCTTGCGCAGTTACGACGAATTGCCCGAATTCTACGCGTCCTTCCACGTCGTCGTCGCCTTCATGCTGACCAAGCATCCGTCTTACCTGCCCTTCGAAGCGATGGCCAGCGGCTGCGCCGTGATCGCCAACGCCAACGAAGCCAACGCCTGGTTTCTGCGCGACGGCGAAAACTGCATGCTCGCCCAGCCGACTGTGCCCTCGTTGATGGACGCCTTTGCGCGCGCCACCACGCCCGACGCCTACCGCCACATCACGCGCGGCGCTGGACGCACGATCGACAAGCTACACTGGGACGACGAGATGAACGGCGTCACCGCCTTGTTTTCGCGACTGCACAAGCGCCACGCCCACTGAGCCCCGACAAAGCGCCCGATCCGTGCCACCGGATCGGGCTTTGCCATCCTCCGACGTATGCATTTTTGTCAATTTGGGAAAAATGACTCCCAAGGCGATCTGTGACCAAGCGACACCGGAGGATTGATTCGTTATGTTTAGCAAGGAAAATGGAATTTACGCGCTTTTGATCGGCGCCGCGCTCCTCTTTGGCGCGCTGGGGTTTTGGATCGGACAGCGCACCGGAAAAATGCCCACACAAGTGGTGGAAGAAAGCGGAACCGCGCAGCATGCGACCGTCAACGCGAAGCTGATCAGCCCATCCCAGCGACCGACGGCCACGCCCGTGCCGCTCGATGCGGTGTTCGAAACGCCGGAATCGCCCGAAGCGGAAGCGTCACCAACGGAATGGGCAGCCCTTCCTTACGGCGGCGTGTACGGCAATTCGTCGGAGCCGATCCATGAGGCCGCTGCGCTCGATGGTGAAGGACTCGACGACACATATGGCGGCTATACGCTCAAGCGCATGGAAAACGGCCTGAGCGTGTTTTACCAGGGCGTCGCGCTGACCCATCTCGACATCCCCGAGTCCTTGAACCAGCGGACGCTCACCGAACTCGAAGCCGGCATCCCCTTCTCGTCGATGGAGGACATCGAAAGCTGGCTCGAATCATTCGACAGCTGATCCAGGTTCACCTGCCACAAAAAAGGGCGGCCGTTTGCAGGCCGCCCTTTTGCGTACGATCGGCAATCGCAGCGGGCGATTGATAATGCGAATCAAGGGTTGAATCCCGCAGCCGAAGCGAGGTTTTTCACAGAGCGGGCGATTGATAATGCGAATCAAGCGTTACAATCCGCAACGTGTCGAAAGGCCATTCTGTTGCAGCGGGCGATTGATAATCGCCCCTACAGGCGCACAAGCAAGGCTATCGGGATGTAGGGGCGATAATCAATCGCCCGCGTATCATAAGGATCATCCCATTTTTGCCTGAACAAAGTTCAACCCTTGATTGGCGTTATCAATCGCCCGTTGCAGCAAAACGGCCTCGCGATACGTTAGGCTAGAACCCTTGATTCGCATTACCAATCGCCCGTTGCAGCCAAACGGCCTCGCGATACGTTAGGTTAGAACCCTTGATTCGCATTGGTAATCGCCCGCCGATTTCGCGCTCCAGATCCTCTTTTCGCTTACACTTACGCGTCCATCAAAACCGCCACGCCGGGC
>JAVBLF010000018.1:0-17874 GCA_031553675.1 Eubacteriales bacterium
CCCGACCAACGGGTCATTGACCCTTTGGACGCCCGATTTGAACGACTCGGAAGCGTTGCCGCCTTGTCGCCTGAAGCACGCTGGATCGAAATCGCCGCCCAAGTCATGGCGGCGATTTCGGCGGCGCCGCAGGCGCACAAAAGTTTTTTGCTACTTTTTTTCAAAAAAGTCGAGAGAAAAAAGCAAGCTTTACCGGTACCTTGGCGCGACCCCCGGCCTGGGGCGCTTTAAGATCTCGCTCCAGACGACGGCTTGGCGCATGGCTTCGACGCTCATGCCAGAGCGGCGGGCCTGCCCTTCGTAGACCGTGGCGGCTGCCAAAGGCGAGTTCGTGTGCAGGTGCGACGGTTCGCACTCGCCTTCGAGCGTCCAATCGGGCGGCGGCAGCGATCCGGTGTAGCGACCGCGATCGGACAAACCGGAGTTGCTGTGGCCGAAATCCGTGTGGAATTCCTGCCCCTCGCCGCTCTCGTATTCGCCTTCGTTCGCAGCGATCGCCTGCTGCGCCAGCATGGGCAGTGGCGCGCCGTTCGCCTGCGCTGTGCGGCGGGCACGGTAGGCTTCGAGTTTTTGGCGTTCGCGAGCGTTGATCGAGCGGCCTGCGTAGGTCGCTTTTCCGTCAGGCCCTGGCTTGGCCGAACGTATCTGTCCCATGAATTCGGCGAAAATGTCCTGCGCGAGTTCGGTCATGTCCTGCACCGCTTCGCTCGCCTGCAGTTTTGTTTCGGTCGCAGGCGGCGTCGCAAGCCGTTCCGCGTCGTCCGGCAAGCCGTTCTGTTCTCGGATTTGTCGGTATTGTCTCTCTCGTTCGTCCTGCTTCCTTTTGTTGCTCCGGAGCACCGCTCGGATGATGAATCCGGCGATGGCGAGCCAGACAAAAAACGATCCCATGTGAACCCCCCTTTCGGATCGTCAGCCGCGCGTTACGGCTTGATCGGATCCTGGGGCGAATGACCGTTTGATTTTCCCGTCGTGGTCGTTGCCGGACCCGCGATCGATTCGCGCATGCGGGTATCGGACTGCACGTTTTGCAGGTTGTAGTAGTCCATAACACCCAGATTTCCATTGCGAAGCGCTTCGGCGATCGCCATCGGGATCTGCGCTTCGGCCTCGATGACCTTGGCGCGCATGCCCTGGACGGCGGCGGCGTTTTCCTGTTCCTGAGCGACGGCCATGGCGCGCCGTTCTTCGGCCTTGGCCTGGGAGATGCGTTTGTCCGCTTCGGCCTGGTCGGTCTGGAGGGCCGCGCCGACGTTGCGTCCGACGTCGACGTCGGCAATGTCGATCGACAGGATCTCGAACGCCGTACCGGCATCCAAGCCCTTGCTCAACACGGTGCGTGAAATGAGGTCGGGATTCTCGAGAACGGCCTTGTGGTCTTCCGACGAACCGACCGTCGTGACGATGCCTTCACCGACACGCGCGATGATCGTCTCTTCGCCCGCGCCGCCGACGAGGCGGTCGATGTTGGCGCGCACAGTGACCCGCGCTTTGGCTCGCAGTTCAATGCCGTTTTTCGCGATGGCGGCGACGATGGGCGTTTCGATGACCTTGGGGTTGACGCTCATTTGCACGGCCTGGAGGACGTCGCGCCCGGCGAGGTCGATCGCGCAAGCCCTTTCGAAGTCGAGCGGAATGCCCGCGCGTTGTGCCGCGACGAGGGCGTTGACGACGCGGTCGACGTTGCCGCCCGCCAGGAGATGCGCTTCCAATTTGTTGACGCTCAGTTGCAAGCCCGCTTTCGTCGCCTTGATCATCGGGTTGATGATGCGCGACGGCACGACTTTGCGGATGCGCATGCCGATCAGCGTGCGCATTTTGACGTGGACGCCGCTCGCAAAGGCCGCAAACCAAAGACGAAACGGGATCAGGCTGAGCAGGATCGCGACGAAGATGATGACGGCGATGATGAGTACGGACGGTAGTATGATTTCTGCGAACATATGCACTCCTCCATTTCCTTTTGCCATATTTTACACAGGCGCGCGCGAAACGATGCAGACCAAACGGCCACAACGGTACACCGCGCCCGCAAATACCGTTTTTTACTGCTCGCCGCCGCCCTCTGGGGCCGGCGCGGCCAGCTTTTCGACCACGAGGTTGAGCCTATCGATCCGATTGACGCGAACCCGGCTTCCAGCCGGAATGAAATCGCCCTCCGTCACGACGTCCAGGCGCACGCCGTCGAAATCGGCAATGCCGCTCGGCCGAAGGATGGTGAGAGCCTTGCCTTCGCGCCCGACGAAATACTCCAAATCTTCGGAAGAAATGTAGCGCGCGTTGGCGTCGATGCTGTCGTTTAAGATGATCTGCGATTTCGATAGCTTTCCCTTCGTCGCGCTGTGCAGAAAGATCAGCAGCATCAGGCCCAAGATGGCCAGGATGATCACCGTCATCCACAGCTTTTCGGCAAAGGTTGTGCCACTGAGCACGATCGCCGCCAAGAGCGATAGTAAGCCCACGATTCCCGCCGCGCCAAAACCCGGCGTGAACATTTCGACCAGCATCAGTATCAGGCCAACCGCCAGGCATATCGCCGCCGGCAAACTAAATCCATTGATAAACTCGACAAAAGACATGGTGAGCGCCCCTTTATCGCTTTTCTCCGCGCAGAGGCGGATAAGCTTCTTTACCCGTATTTTATCACAGAATCGTTGCATTGCGCTTGTTTTTCGACCGAAACCCGCATGCGGCGCGTCAAATGTCGTTTCACACGTCCGCAAACGAAACGCCTTGCGTACGTTCCCCATCATCCTTTACAATAACAGCACACCACATTGCAAAAGGAGGTCCCTATGCACGCTACCGACACCGCATCCCTTCCGCCGCGCACCGGCAATCGCTTCATCGCCAACTACCTCGCCTTCATCCTGTTTGTGCTCGCCTTCGCCCCAGTCTTGTTGTCCGGGCTCGTCGCGCCACACTTTTTCGCATTCGTCAACCTGTCTAATATGGTCCGACAGGGCGCCATCTACCTGTTGTTGGCGCTGGGCGTGGCGATGTGCGCACGCGTCGGCGGCCCCGACTTGTCTCTCGGCACGTACATCGCACTGGGTGCCATCATCGCCGTGCCTTTTTGGAACGGTGGCAATGGCTCCGCGATCGCCGGCATCCTCGTGTCCGTCGCCGTCTGCGCACTGATCGGCACCGTCGTCGGCCTGCTTGTCAGCCTCGTGCGCTTGCCGCGCTTTTTGGTTTCCATCTGCGCCAGCCTCGCGGTCGCTTATTTCCTTCGCGGTGTCGCACTTATTCTCACGGACGGCAAGCCCCTCCCGCTGGAGATCACGCCGTCACTCGGAAGCGTTACCCTCCTCTGCCTCGCCGCAGGCTTTGTGCTGACGGCGCTCTTTTTCCTGATCTCGCGCGGCCGCAAAGATTCCCGCCTCTCCTGCACGCTTGCGTTTGCCTGCTCGGCGGCGCTTGCCGCATTGGCCGGAAACCTCTTGCTTGTCCGCCTCCATTCCGCCCAACCCACGTCGGGCTACGGCTATGGCGTCATGCTTCTCTACTTCTATTGCGCTGTCACGTCCAGCCGGCTCTACGCGCGCAAGGCGCCGTCGATCGCCGTGGCTGCGTTCGCCGCGGTCTACATCACGGTTCTGTCCAACATGTTGAACCTTCTCGGCGTCTCCAGCTATTACCAAGATTTCGCGCGCATCCTGGCCGCTGCGCCGATCATCGCCGTGTCGGCATACGTCCACATCCTCGAGTGGCGCGAATCATATGCGCCCCAAGCGCCATTAGCGACTCATCCCGCCGAAGCCGCCTGACCCGCCGCGCGCGGCAGACGCACCCGAAACACCGTCGATTCGACGTCGGATTTGAACTCGATCTCGCCGTCGCACTCGTCCAATATCCCCAGCACGATCGACATGCCCATGCCCCGCCCCTCGCCTTTGGTCGAAACATCGGGCCGAAAGATCTTGTCGCGTATCCTTTCGGGAATGGGGGGGCCGTTGTTCGCCACCTCGATGCGGTAGGCAAACGGATCCTCCGTCAAGGCGGCCAGGATGCGCCCACCCGTCATCTCTTCCCCCGCGATGGCATCGATCGCGTTGTCGATCAGATTGGCCAGCAGCAGGCAGAGCTGCCAGGGCGCGATCGGCAGTTCGTCCAGCACGGTCTTGACTTCGAGCTCGAGCACGATGCGCTTTTGCTCGCAAACCGATGTCTTCGCCAAGAGCAGCGCGTTGAGCGCCGGAAGCGACGTCTTCATCGCCTTTCCCAAAGTCCGCAGGTTGACGTTCAGTTTCTTGATGTATTCACTCGCCTCTTCGTACTCTTCCATCTCGAGCAGCGCCGAAAGCACCTGCAAGTGGTTTTTGAAATCGTGCCGCTGTGCGCGCATGGCGCTGTTCAGCGTTTCGAGGTCGGCGACGATGCCCTCCATGTGCTGGGTGTGCTCGTGCTTGCGCGTCAACGACAGCGCGCCCTGGATGCTCACCAGCGCCGACACGATGCCCAGCACCGACACGATCAGAAGCGGCGCCCGCAGACGGGCATGGAGACTCTCGGAAAACAAGAAGTACAGCAGCAGCAGCGCCGCCACGACCCCAAAGAGCATAACAGCCCGACCCGTTTTCCGCACGTCAACGCCGCGCGACCACGCGCCGCGCGCTTTTCCCCGCCAGTGCGACCAGTTGTTCATTGCGGATTCCTCTTCCCGTTTCGTCCTTCATGTTGTTATATTGTAAACGATTTTTGCCAAAATGGAAAGGCGGCGGACATTCCACGCTTGCAATGGTTGACGCGCCGTGCTATAATCAAATCCGCATGATTATTGGCGCTCGCCCTAACGCGAACGCTTTCAACCCACGACGCGAGGGGGTGAAAGGATTGGCAAACATCAAGTCCGCAATGAAACGGGCCAAGATCGCAAACGCGAAGAACCTGCGCAACCGCATGGTTCGCTCGTCGACCAAGACCGCGCTGAAGCGCTTTGACATCGCCATCGCCGCCAAGGACCAGGCGACGGCCCAGGATCTCTACGCCAAAACGGTCAGCAAGGTCGATAAGGCCGTCACCAAGGGCGTTCTGCACAGAAACGCCGCCAACCGCAAAAAAGCCCAGCTCGCGAAACGCCTCGCCTCGATTCAGGGCGCATAAGAGAGCGTTTTTCTATGGCAACATAAAAACATCCGTTTTGCGGGTGTTTTTTTGTTTTGCAAAACGCTTGCGCTCACCGAGAGGCCACCCAACACATTGCATCGAAATCCCCGCCAAACTCATGGCGGGGATTTCGGGGGCACCGCAGGTGTGCAGAAGTTCTTTTGCATCTTTTCTTTCAAGAAAAGATGAGAAACCAAAGAAGAAACCCAACAAAAAAAGTGGCCGTCGAGCCACTTTTTGCGTGATGACCGACGGCCACGGATCAATAGCCTCACTGGGCGGGGGCAGCAGCAACGGTCGTCTTGAAGGTTTCGAATTCTTCGGGGCTGCCGGGGACGACGAGCGCGCCCGACTTGATCTGTTCGATCAGGCCCTCGACTTCGGTCATGATCTCGGCGGGGATGTAGTTGCCGGTCGTGGCGATGAAGACGCCATCTTCCTTGTAGCCGAGGGTCATGTTGCCGCCCTTGAGCGTGCCGTTTTTCATCTCTTTGGCGACGTACTCGACCGCCTTGTCAACGGTCTTGCAGGCGCTGGTCAGCACGTTGTCGGGGGCCAGCTTGTTCTGGTCGGTATCGACGCCGATCGCCCACTTGCCGCCGTCGGCCGGTTTGCCGGACTCTTTGGCCGCTTCGATGACACCGTTGCCCGTCGCGCCGGACGCGTGGAATACGATGTCACAGCCGTCCTGGTATTGCTTCGTCGCGATCTGTTTGCCGATCGCAGCGTCGTTGAAGCTCTCGGCGTACTGGCTCATGACTTCGACTTCGGGGTTCGCGTAGTAAGCGCCCGCGATGTAGCCGTACTGGAAGCGGGTGATGACGGGGATCTCGATGCCGCCGACAAAGCCGATCTTGTTGGTCTTCGTCATCTTCGCCGCCACGTAGCCGACGAGGAAGGACGGCTCCTGTTCCTTGAACGTGATGCCGACGAGGTTGGCGGGCATGTCGCCCTCGTAGTTGTTGTCGATGATCGCGTAGAAGGTTTCTGGATTCTTTTCGGCAGAGGCCTTGATGGCGTCGGCCATCAGGAAGCCGATGCCCCAGATGAGCTGTGCGCCGTTGTCGTTCATCGAATCGAGGTTGACGGCGTAGTCCGCTTCCTGATGCGATTCGATGTAGGATACCTCGATGCCCAGGTCGGCCTTGGCCTGCTCATGGCCGCGCCAGGCCAGCATGTTAAAGGACTCGTCGTTCACGCCGCCCAGGTCGGTGACCATGCCCATCGTCGTGAAATTGTCGCCCATGATCGCCGAAAGGTCGCCTTCTTCCGGAATGTTTTCGGGTTCACCTTCGGCTTCGGGCTCGGCTACAGCGGGCGCTTCTGTCGCGTCGTCGGCCGGAGCTGCGGGCGCTTCGGCCTCGGCTGCCTCGGTCGCTTCGGCTGGCGGGGGCTCTTGCTTCGTCGCGCAGGCTGTCATCGAAAACAGCAGTGCAGCGGTCAGGATCCATGCCAGAGTTTTTTTCATTTGATCTCCTCCATTGTGAATCAAAGTCGCGCGATGGCGAACGCGCGAAAGCGGTTCTGTGCATCGCAATTATACTCTATTTCAAAGAAAAAATCCAGATTGCAAGGCTTTGCGCATGAAATCGCCTTCACTTTGCGCATGCTATATCTCATCCGACATAACCAAGCCGCCCAGCCAAGGAGGACGACCATGCCGCAAGTGCAAATTCCTTCCACCTACCGCCAACCACTGCCGATCCACTTGGGCGATCCCATCCCCGCCCAACACCAGAGCGCCCAGCCCGGCGACGCCTGGCGCATGCAGCCCGAACCCGTCGTGGACAACACGCAATACAAAGGCGCGGATAAGCTCGCTGGCTGCACGGCCATCATCACAGGTGGCGACAGCGGCATCGGACTGGCCGTCGCGATCGCCTTTGCCAAGGAGGGTGCCGACATCGCGATCGCCCACCTGCACGACAACGCCGACGGCGAAAAAGCCCAACGCGCCGTCGAGTCGCTGGGACGCCGCTTCTTTCAGATGGCCTGCGACCTCCGCCGCGAAGACCAGGCCCAGCGCTTCGTCGCCGACGTTATGGCGCAGTTCGGCCGCATCGACATCGTCGTCAACAACATCGCCGTGCAATACCCCCAAAACAGCATCGAGGACATCGACCCCACCCAACTCACCGACACCTTTGCAACAAATGTCCTCAGCTACTTCTTCGTCACGAAAGCCGCCCTCCCGCACTTAAAACCCGGCGCCAGCGTGATCAACACCGCCTCGGTCACGGCCTACGAAGGCAAGGAAACCCTGATCGACTACGCCTCCACCAAGGGCGCGATCGTCTCCTTCACCCGCTCGCTCTCGCAGTCCCTCGCCAAAAACGGCATCCGCGTCAACGCCGTCGCGCCCGGCCCCGTGTGGACGCCGCTGATCCCGTCGAGCTTTTCCGCCGAAGTCGTGTCGCAATTCGGCCAGAACGTCCCCCTCGGACGTCCCGCCCAGCCCTTCGAACTCGCCCCCGCTTACGTCTACCTGGCCTGCGACGACTCCGCCTACATGACCGGCCAGGTCCTTCACGTCAACGGCGGGACGATCACGGAGTCGTAGGGGGCGCTTGGGGGGATTCCATCCCCCAAACCCCCAGCCAAAGGGTCAAGCTTCGCGCGAAGCGCTCAGCCCCGGTGAGTTGAACAAAAATGTTCAACTCCCGTTGAAGCTGTTCACTTCAACCCCTTTGGAATCCCTTTCGGGTAGATCGGGCGATTGATAACGCCAATCAAGGGTTGTACTTTGTTCAGGCAAAAATGGGATGATCCTTATGGTACGCGGGCGATTGTTAATAGCCCCTACATACCGATAGCCTTGTTTATGCGCCTGTAGGGGCGATTATCAATCGCCCGATGCAGCAAAACGGCTTCGCAATACGTTAGGTTCGCAACCCTTGATTCGCATTGATAATCGCCCGCTCTGAAAATTGACTCGCTTCGGCTGCGGCGTCGATCATCGCAAAACGCGCAGTGCAAAGTTTAGCTTGACGAAGTGAGAAGGTTTTGATACACTAGATCGCGAACAAGAAGAAGCGCCCCGCTTCTCACCCGGTGGGCATACCGCTGCGGTTCGGGCAAACCGATGGGCTTTGGAAATTGCCGAGGAATTGGCGATGTCTGGGTTTAGAGAATGTGAACAGGCGGGCGTTTCGTCCGTCTTTTTGATTGGTCGCCATCGCGGCGAATGTGCAACCGGAGGTGTATACCCATTAGCGTAAACGATTTGATGATCAATGAACAGATCCGCGACAAAGAGGTACGTCTCGTCGACGAAAACGGCGGGCAATTGGGCGTCATGGCGCTCGCCCAGGCGAAACGCCTCGCCGAAGAAAAAAATCTCGATTTGGTTAAGATCGCCCCACAGGGAAAGCCTCCTGTGTGCAAGATCATGGACTACGGGAAGTATCGCTTCGAGCTTTCCAAGCGCGAAAAAGAACAGCGGAAAAACCAAAAGGTCATCGAGATCAAGGGCATACGCTTAAGCGCCACCATTGACCAGCACGACATCGAAGTCAAAGCCCGCAACGCCATCCGCTTTTTCGGCGACGGCGACAAGATCAAGGTGAACATCCGTTTTCGCGGCCGTCAGGCGACGCACTCGGAGATCGGCATGGACGTCATGCGCGCGTTTTACGAAATGGTCAAAGAACACGGCGTGATCGACAAGCAACCCAAGCTCGAAGGCCGCAACCTGACGATGTTTATGTCGCCCAAGGTCGTCAAGCAGCCCGACGCCAAAAAAGCGCCGCCCAAGGCCAACGCGGCGCCTAACGCAAATGCCGCCGAACCGGCACAGGCCGCCCAGCCCGCCGAGGCTGCCGCCGCCACGTCGACCCCTTCGACGGAAGCGTAACCCTCGTTCGGCTCTCGCTGCCCGCACGCGCCTTTGGCGATCGTTTGGGCGCAAGTTGCGCCGGATGAAATGTTCGGCCGATCCGACGAGCGTTTCCCCATATTGCACAAACGAGCTGCGCGTGTTTCCAGCGTCGCAGTCTCTGATTGTGCGCCATTTGCGCGCAGAATCGATTTTAAGGAGGACACACCATGCCCAAGATGAAGACACACCGTGGCGCGGCCAAACGCTTTTCGTTGACCAAGTCCGGAAAGGTCAAGCGCTCCAAGGCTTACAAACGCCACATCCTCACGAAAAAGACGACCAAACGCACGCGCAATCTCCGCAAGACCGGCTACATCGCCGAGTGCGAAGCGAAGAACATCAAGCGCTTGATCCCCTACAAGTAAGCGTTTCGAAGCGCCTTGCAAAACCCATTCCGACGCGCCCGCCGTCACAGGCGAACGCTCACGGTTTTGTCGGGCCGCAGAGGCAAAGCGCGCAAACGCACAGCGTTTCGGTTTTGCCGAAGCCGTACGCCGCTTGCCACGCACAAATGATCACATGATGAGGAGGAATTCTTCATGGCAAGAATCAAACGGGCGGTCAACGCCTTGAAAAAGCGCAGAAAGATTTTCAAGCTCGCCAAGGGCTATTTTGGCGCCAAGAGCAAGCAGTATCGCGCCGCCAACCAGGCGGTCATGAAGTCGCTGAAATACGCCTACGTCGGCCGCCGCCTGAAAAAGCGCGATTTCCGCAAGCTTTGGATCACCCGCATCAACGCCGCCGCCCGCACGAACGGCCTGAGCTACAGCCGCATGATGAACGGCCTCAAACGCGCCGGCATCACCGTCGATCGCAAAATCCTCGCGGAACTCGCCGTCAACGACAGCGCCGGTTTCGCCCAGCTCGCCGAGGCTGCCAAAAAGGCCCTCGCTGCCTGATGGTGTGGCGCTTGCGTTCCACGGCATATGAAAAACGAAAATCGCCCATGTACCGCTGTACAGGGCGATTTTATGATCAGGCCAAGTTCGCCGTGCCTGCATCGCCAGACACGCCATCGCTCTCGCCGCCATTCCCGACGTCGCGCGCACATTGCGATTCGCAACGCTCGCGCAGGGATACGATGTAGACGAGCGCGTCGCCCACCAAGGTAAACAGCGCGGCCAACACCGCCAGATCTGCGTCGTCCTGTCCCTCGGCAATGGCCGCTGCGATGGCACTCGCCGCGATCGCGCTTTGGCAGGGATCGATACCGTTCATTTTTTCAGGTGCCTCCCATCATTTGTTCGCGAAACGCTTTCGTATCAGTGTATGCCGAGCGCAGCTCTCCTGCCAATTGAGGAAAGAACCCATGGAATACCCCCCGATCACCAGCACCACCAACCCCACGGCCAAGTCGATGAAGGCCCTCGCTTCCAAAAAAGGCCGCGCCGAGCAAAACGCCTTTCTCGCGGAGGGCGCCAAGATCGTACAAGAAGCCCTCGACAGCGGCTTGACCCCCGTGACAGCCTTTTTGCTCTCGAGCTGCCAAGACGCTCCACTCATCGAGCTCGCCGACCGTCTGCATGGCGCGGGCGCGCGCGTCTTCGCCGTCTCGGACGCCGTCATTCAGTCGGCGGGGGACGCCCAAAGCTCCCAACCCATCCTTGCCAGCTTCGTGCTGCCCCCGTCCGACGACCGCTCCGTCCTGCGCGAACCCGGCCTCTTTCTCGCGCTCGATGGCCTGCAAGATCCCGGCAACCTCGGCGCGACGCTCCGAAGCGCCGACGCCATGGGCGTCAAGGCCGTGCTGCTCGGTGCGGGTTCGGCCGACCCCTATGCCCCCAAGAGCATCCGCGCCGCCATGGGATCGACCTTTCACCTGCCTTTGCTTTCCTGCGCCGATCTCGTCGCCGATCTCGCGCTGATGAAAGGGGAGGGCTCCCTCCTCGTCGCCGCCGACCTGCAAGGCGACGAAACCCTGCCCACACTCGCCCCCTCGACGGTGCTTTTGATCGGCAACGAAGGCAACGGCCTCCAGAAATCCGCCATCGACGTCGCCGACGCGCGCTACCGTCTGCCCATGCCCGGCCGATCGGAATCGCTGAACGCCGCGGTCTGCACCGGCATCCTGCTCTACCTCTTTTCCCAAAGCATCCCCAAGCGCTAAACCTCGCTGCGCAATTCCGTCACGTTTTCCACCCATCTTCACTTGTTGCGAAATCTTCGTCGTGATACGATGTATGCATTCACGAAAACACGATCGACGAAGGGGTTTGGGGATTTGGAAAACGTGCTGCTCATGCTCTATGCCGGGGCGATCCCGATCGTTCCGCTCATCGGCTTCGACATCTTCCGGAAGCGCGGCGATCAAGTCAAACAAAGGATCTGCCTGGCGCTTTTTGCCTTGCAGATCGCCGTCAGCGCCGCCGCCGTCTACTTCAAGTTTTTTGCATAGCAAATACGAATCAAGGGTTGAACTCTGTTCAGGCAAAAGTGGGATGATCCTTATGGTACGCGGGCGATTGATAATCGCCCCTACATCTCTATAACCTTGTTTGTGCGTCTGTAGGGGCGCTTAGCAATGCGAATCAAGAGCTGAACTTTGTTCAGGCAAAAATGGGATGATCCTTATGGTACGCGGGCGATTGATAATCGCCCCTACATCCCGATAACCTTGTTTGTGCACCTGTAGGGGCGATTATCAATGCGAATCAAGGGTTGAACCCCGCAGCCGAAGCGAGGTTTTTGTCAGAGCGGGCGATTGATAATCGCCCCTACATCCCTATAACCTTGTTTGTGCGCCTGTAGGGGCGATTACCAATCGCCCGATGCAGCAAAACGGCCTCGCGATACGTTAGGTTAGGACCCTTGATTCGCATTATCAATCGCCCGTTGCAGCCAAACGGCCTCTCTACACGTTGTTGTTCGAAACACTTCACACTTGATTCGCATTCACAAATCAAAAAGGCGTACCCATTACAGCGGTACGCCTTTTCCATCCCAAAATTGCGATTTTCGGGCCAAGACCTTACTTTAGCCCCGCGACGACTTCCTTCGCATAGGCCCCCATGGCGGCGAGATCGTCGTCGGAGGGGCGGAAGATGCAGCGGTAACCGTCGCCGACGAACTTGTACTTCAGGCCAAGGAAGCGTTCCTTGAGCATGCCGACGGCTTCGCCCGTCCAGCCGTAGGAGCCGAACGCGCCCGCCGGTTTGCTGGGGGTGTTCACGGCGTCGAGCGAGGTCACGAGGTCCCAGATCGGCTTCACGGCGTCGCGGTTGAGCGTACAGGAACCGACCAAGAGGGCGTCGGCTTCGTTGGCTTTGGCAGCGGCAACGCCGGGGGCCGTGAACACGACGTCGATCAACTCGGCTTTCACGTCGTCCTTGATCGCTTCATAGGCAGCCTTCGCGAGATGCCCCGTGTAACCGTAGCTGCTGGCGTAGAGGATCGGCACGTAGGGCTTGCCTTCCCTCGGCGCGGGCGTGCTCCAGGCACGGTACTCGTCCATGCGCTTTTGGATGCTCTCGGTCAGGACGGGGCCATGGCTGCAGCAAACCATGTCAAAATCGAGGGGCGCGATCTTGTCCAGGCCCTGGATGACGTAGGGCTTGAAAGGCCCGAAGATCGCCGCGTAATAGTAGGCAAACGCCTCGTCGTACTTCTCGGGGTAGTGGACATGCGTGTCGAGCACCCAGGGCTCGCAGAAGTGCGCGCCGAGGAAGTCGCAGGTAAAGATGGTCTTTCCCGCCGGAAAGTAGGTGAACATCGTGTCCGGCCAGTGCAGCATGGGCGCCATGATGAATTCGAGCGCGCCCTGCCCGATGTCGAGCGATTCGCCCTGCTTGACGACCAGACTGTTGAAAGGCCGATTCAGGATATTCTCCAAAAATTTCTTGCCACCCGCCGAGCTCACGATCGTCAGCTCGGGGTTCCGATCCAAAAGCTGGCGGATGCAACCGCTGTGGTCGGGCTCATTGTGGTTCATGATCAGGTAGTCGAGCTTTTCGACCGGCACGATGCTGTCGATGTTTTCGATCAGTTCGTCGTAAAAGCGTTCGTGTGCCGCCTCGACCAACACGTTTTTGGGCCCCGTGATCAGATACGAATTGTAGGTCGTACCATAGTCGGCCATCATGATGATGTCGAACACGCGGAGAGCCGGGTTGCTCGCGCCGACGTAATAGAGGTTCTCTTTCAGTTTGAGCGCTGCCATCTTCGATCCTTTCTGACTATGCTGCAAAAACCCAAAACGGGCAACGTTGGTTGCCCGTTATCGACGCCTTAGTCTTCTTCGAACTGATCCTTGCCAACGCTGCAGGTCGGGCAAACCCAATCGTCGGGAAGGTCTTCCCATTTGACGCCCTTTTCGTCCTCGTCGTAAACGTAGCCGCATACCAAGCACGTGTACTTCATCTTCGTGTCCTCCTTGCAAAGTATATGAGAGTCCGCTCCGAGCGGGCAAATCTGACTTTGACACCATTATAGCAATCTGATTTGCAAAAGTATAGTATCTAGCTCGAAATAAAATAAAAATAATTATTATCGATTTTGGGGCCTTTGTTCTCGCCCCGCTTTGTGTTACAATGCCGTTAGAAAACTACACTTTGCGACGAACGAGGGATCCGCCATGCCACTTTCACATAGCCACAGCCTGCCCGACATGCAAACGCTGAAAAGCGCGCTCGACGCCGAACACTACATCTTTGACGAGGACTTCCTCGTCACGGTATACGTTGCCCTAAAACTCGGACGCCCACTCCTGATCGAGGGCGCGGCCGGCGTGGGCAAAACCGATGTCGCCAAAGCGCTGGCCTCGGCGCTGGGGCGCGCGCTCGTCCGCCTGCAATGCTACGAAGGCATGGACGAGAGCAAGGCCCTCTACGAATGGAACTACCAAAAACAGCTCTTGAGCATCCAAAGCCGATCGGCCTTCGACGCATCGGCCGACGCCGGCGCGGTCACGCACAGCCTTTTTTCGGAAGAATACCTGCTCGAACGCCCCCTGCTCCGATCGATCCGCAGCGAGTTGCCGGTCGTGCTCCTGATCGACGAGATCGACAAGGCCGATGAGGAATTCGAAGCCTTTTTGCTCGAGCTTTTGTCCGACTTCCAGGTTTCGATCCCCGAGCTCGGCACGATCCGCGCCCGTAGCCACCCTATGGTCATCCTGACGAGCAACAACATGCGCCCGCTGAGCGAGGCGCTCAAACGGCGCTGCGCCTACCTTTTCATTCAGTACCCGTCGATCGAGAAGGAAACGCGCATCATCGAAGCGAGGCTCCCCAACGTCGGCACACGCCTGGCCGCGGATGTCGCCGCCGCCGTCCACTACCTGCGCCACAACGAAAAGATCTACAAAAAACCTTCGATCGCCGAGTCGCTCGATTGGGTGTCCGCCCTCGAAGCGTTGGGGCAAGAGCGCCTCGACGCGCACGCCGCCCACCAAACGGCGGGCTTTGTGCTCAAAAACGAAGAAGATCTGCGTGAAATGCGCGAAGACGAAGCCTTCGTCTTCGCCCTGAACGCACACGATTACAGCGAACTGGAAGAACGATGATGCACCATCCCCACATGATCGCGCAACCCAATGCGTCCGCCGCGCACACGACGGAAAACGTCGTCCGCTTTGTCGATGCGCTCCGACACTACGGCCTCAAACCAGGCCTGGCCGAAGTGCTCGACGCCATGACGATGCTCGAAACGCTCGGCCTAGAGGATCGCGGCGCGGTCAAAGCAGCGCTGGGCGCGCTCTTTGCCAAGTCCGAAGTCGAAATGGCGCGCTACCACTACGTCTTCGACCGCTTTTTCGTTGGGCTCGACCAGCAGCGCCAGGTCTATGAGCAGGAAACCGAAGCGCAGGTCGTACACAAAAAACTGATCGCCCAGAGCGCCGACGAATTGCGCTTCCAGGGCGAGCGCCTCGATCTGCCCGAGACGCTGATCGAGGTCTACGCGCACATGCCCGAATCCGAGAAGGAAAAACTCCGCGACTTTCTGGAGCAAACCTCGACGGGCAAAAACGTCGGCCCCAAATTCAAGCCCGTGACGGAACAGCTCGTCAAAGGCAAACTGCGCCGCCAGTCAGCCGGCAACGGCTCCGGTCAAGGCGCCGGATCGGGCATCCCCGGCGAAGACGGCCTGCTCTACAAGTCGATCAGCGCGATCTCGCCCGACGAAGTGCCCCAAGCCCTCCGCCTGATCCGCATGCTCGTGCGCCGCATCAACGCCCGCATCTCGCGCGACTACAAGCGCTCAGCCCGGCGCGGCCAGCTCGACATGAAGGCGAGCATCCACAAAAGCCTGTCCACGGGCGGTTCGCTCTACAAGCTGAAGTTCCGCCGCAAACGGCGCCGCAAACAGCGCACGATCATCCTCTGCGACGTGTCGGCCAGCATGCTGCTCTTCTCGGGCTTCGGCACGCAGTTCATCCACGGCATGAACGCCATCGCCGACAAAAGCGAAGTCTACCTCTTTTCCGAGGGCATCGAGCGCATCGCCGAATCCGACCTGAGTTCGCTGGCCGCGTTCGAAAGCCGCGTCGCCCACAGCGCCCTCTGGGGCCGCGGCACCAACCTCAACACCGCCCTGGCCGCTTTGCAGCGCGGACGCGATGTCAACCTGCACGGCGCCGTGCTTTTGATCTTCAGCGACGCCAAGACCATGCAGGCCCAGGCCGCCGGCCAACGCCTCGCCGAGCTCCGACGCGTCTGCCGCCGCATCCTCTGGATGAACCCACTCCCCGAACAGGACTGGAACCTCCTGCCCTGGATCGCCGCCTACCGAAAGCAGTGCAGCATGCTCGACTGCTCCACACTGGAGCGCCTCGGCCTCGCCTGCGCGCACTCGGCGAGGGTGGTGCAGTGAGGTTTCGCTTTCTTTCTTTTTTCTGTCCTTTTCTTTGAAAAGAAAAGGACCAAAAGAAACTTTCGCACACCTGCGGTGCCCCCGAAATCCCCGCCATGTGTTTGGCGGGGATTTCGTTATAACGTTGCTTTCCTGCGCCGGGGTCCCCGAAAATCGAAGATTTTAGGGGTGGCTTGGCGGGATTTCGTTGTAACGTTGCACACCTCCCGCGCCATCGCGACGGTAAGCCCGCCAAGATCGTGGCGGGCTTACCGGGGATGCCGAAGGCATGTGAAAGTTCTTTTGGTACTTTTCTTTCAAGAAAAGTACAGAAAAACCCATCGAAAAAAGTGGCCTTTCGACCACTTTTCTACGATTTATCGCCGCGTTACTTGAGATTCAGGATGATCGACCGCGGCGCGTCGCCGAGCTCGGGGTTGAGTTCGTGCAGCGTATCCAGACCGACGCCGAAGCGTTTTCCGATCGCCCACATGCCCTCTCCCTCCTCTGGGAAGTAGACGAGCAGGCCTTTGGGAGGGGACTCGCGATCGCGTTCGGCCATGTCGGTGACGACGGTCAGCTCCTCGATCTGCTCGGCGTCGATCGTGACGTCGAGTGCGCTCTGGAGTTGGATCTCCATGCCTGACGCTCCGGCGTGCACCAACTCGCTGCTGACATCGAGTGAAACGTCCATTTGCGGTTTGAGTCCGGCTGCTTCGCCTTCGCACTGGAAGGGGGCTTGGCCGTAAAAGCCGTGGAGTTCGCCTTCGCGGTCGAGGTAGATGATGTTCGCGCGCATCGTTCCGGCGAGTGCCAGCGTCCCTTCAAGCGGGGTTGCGCTTTCGACGCAGGGCCGGAGCTGGGCGATCAGAACGCGATCGGCCGGCGGGAGGTTGCCGGGAATCGTCAGCGTTTGTCGGAGCGTGCAGCGGCTGTCGATCGTCTTGTTGCGGCAGATCGGAATGCGCTGCCGGATGCAGTCGATCCAGGCTTTCGTCGAATAGGCGTCGCCGATCATTTGGTGTTCTTTTTGGACTTCGGCGGTCAATATGATCTCGACTTGCGCATCGACGGTCGCGATGTCGTCGTCGACCAGCACGGCCGACAACATCAGGATGCGAAGCTGGGCCGATGGGTTGCCCGCGTTGTCCGGCAACGAAGCCTTGTCGGAAAACGAGAGCGAAGCCGGCGCTTGCATCAGTGTGCCGTCGGGCGTGCAAAAGGTCAGCGTGACGCGAAGCACGCCGTCAACGACCGCTTTGCCGCTCTCCATCGAAACGTTGTGTACCCGCCCGCATCCACTGACCCCTAGCAGGCGATCGGCCGAACGGGGGAGGCGGATGTCTTCCCGAACGGACGACTCTTCCTTGATCTGGAGCTTTTTGTTGGCGCGGAAGGGGACCCACCGCGTTTCGGCGCCGTGTGCGCGTTCGATCGCTTCGATCTCGGCGTTTTCGTCTGCGCGGCATTCGAGTGCGATCTGGCTGCGAATGTGCAGCGCGCCGCCCGTCAGATGGTGCCGGATTTCGCCGACGCAGGGCCAGACGCGGCACTTTGCCTCCGGCGATAACCCGGGAACGTCGATGTTGTGCTTGAACAGCGCGATCGACTCGAAGCCGTGTACCTTGCCTTCGTCGCAGATGTAGAGGACGCTCAGTGTCACGCTGCCCTCCACAAGCATTCGCCCGTCCATGGCGTCGGCGCTCGCGCTCGCACGCCCGTCTACCGTCAGCACCCGCGCGATCGCCGGAAGCGATGCGGGCGGCGTCAGTTCTCCTTCCGCAATCGCCTGCGCGTTGAACTTCATCGCCGCACGCGCGTACTGTATGGTTTGCTTCTCCATTTCCATGCATGCCACCTCCGTGTATGTACTTTATGGCTATGTACACGCCTCGTGCTTTATGCCTTTGCAGGAAAAAAACCCGCTTCGCTGAACACGCGGAAGAAGGGCGATGCCATTGGGCGTGTCGGCCGTTTTCTTGCAACAGGCGATATAGGAATGTCAATCAAGGGTTGAACTTTGTTCAGGCAAAAATGGGATGATCCTTATGATACGCGGGCGATTGATAATCGCCCCTACATCCCGATAACCTTGTTTGTGC
>JAVBLF010000068.1:0-8049 GCA_031553675.1 Eubacteriales bacterium
CGATGTCCTGCTGGCGGATGCTTTGATACCTCTGCATGACCTTACCTCCATGTTCTGTCGTTTGGCATGCCGCGCTCCGATGGCGCGAAACTCTTCCACGCAAAGAACAGCAAAAGTCGTGCCAGAATGTACACAGCACAAAAAAGGCGGAATCCATAAGCAAGGATTCCGCCTTTGTTCCGTTTTGCGGTGCCCGTTCCGGTCGCGCTTTCGTGGCGTCGTCCCGCCTCCGTGCGCGGAAGTAGAAAAAGTGTTGCAAAGTGTAGGAAAATCATGCATCGCGTCGAGCGCGCTTGTCTCGCAACGCAAATTATTTGATATTGTGCTTTTTCATCCGGTAGATCATGGCTTGACGGGTCAAACCGAGGGCTTTCGCGGCCTGGGCGACCTTGCCGTTGTGGTCGATCAAGGCGGCGACGATTGCGTTTCGCTCTCGTTCCTGGATCGACTCAAACACGTTTTGCTTCCCTGCATCGTCATCCGCTGCTGCCGGAGGCGGGGCTAGCGGTTTTTCGGTCTTCTTTCGGTAGCCGCCGGCCTTGACTGCGTCTTCCTGCACCAGATAATGCGGAAGATGCGCGCTCCGAATGACGAATTCCTCTTCGCTGACAAAATTCATGGCCGACTCGATGCAATGTTTCAATTGGCGGACATTGCCAGGCCAGTCGAAGTCGAGGAAAAACGCCAGCACATCAGGATCCATTTCCATGACGTGCTTGCCAAAGGCTTCGTTGTATTTGGTGATGAAGTGGTTGGCGAGCAGAAACACGTCGCTTTTGCGCTCTTTCAAGGTCGGGATCATGATGTTGATGACGGCCAATCGGTAGAAGAGGTCTTCGCGGATCTGGCGCTCTCGAATGGCTTCATGGGGCGGCTTGTTGCAGCTGCTGATGATCCGCGCATCGAAAGCGATTCTGTCTTTGCTGCCCAGGTGTTGGACGAACTTGTCTTCGAGCACGCGCAGCAGTTTTGTCTGACAGACGAGCGGCATGGAATTGATCTCGTCGAGAAAGAGCGTCCCGCCGTTCGCTTGCTCAAAGAGTCCCTCGCGCTCGACGGCGCCCGTATAGATGCCTTTCGATGTGCCGAACAGAAGGCTTTCGAGCAGGCTTTCCGGAATGGCGGCGCAATTGATCGCGATGAAAGGGCCATCGCGGCGCGCGCTGGCGTCGTGGATGCAGCGTGCGAAAAGTTCCTTTCCGGTTCCCGTGTCGCCGACCAGCAGGACAGTGGAATCGCTTTTCGACGCGAGGTGTGCCAATCGCTTGCATTCCGCGAAGCGCGTGTGTTCCCCTAAAATGCGGTCGAAGACCGAGCGATCGCGTTCGCCAAGTTCCGCATTGCTGAAAAGTCGCTTTTGCAAGGCGATGTTTTTTTCGATGATCTCTTTGAGATTCGTCACATCGCGCTGAATCGTGTACGCGCCTATCACTTGCCCCTTGTTGTGCATCGGACGGGCATTGCAGATCTGGCATATCTCGCGTCCATTGACGTAATACCGGAACATCACATCGACGACGGGCTGATCCGTCGTCAAAGCGCGCAGCAAAGGGCTGGTCGATTCGTCAAGGCCGTAGGCGTCATGAACGTGCCGACCATAGATATCGTCGTTCGTATATCCATCGAGTTTCTCTGCGGCTTCATTGATGTAGATGAGATTGCCCTTCGCATCGCAAAAATATAACGCATCGCCAATGGCATCGAAAAAGGGGAGTAAGTAGGGGTGCTCCTCCGCTATCGTCCTGACATAGTCCATAAGACAACGCCACCTCCCTAAAAGCATTATAGCACACAAATGGCAATTGATAAGAAACTTCTCGATTGCGTTTTCGAAATTTGCAGCGTCTAGAAGGCAGCCCAAGAACAACGACCCGATCGGCGCGGTCGCGCCGGGAAGCTGGGAGATCGGCTTGGAGCGTGGCGTGCGCCGCGACGGCCAAGGCAGGAATCGTCTCCGCCATGGCTTGCGCCTTGGCGCTCGTCATGACGCGGCACAGGCAGAACATCGAC
The DNA here is from genome assembly GCA_031553675.1 of Eubacteriales bacterium. Classification (GTDB taxonomy): domain Bacteria; phylum Bacillota; class Clostridia; order Christensenellales; family CALWSW01; genus JAVBLF01. The sequence continues at coordinate 2,011 of JAVBLF010000068.1, forward strand.
GACAGCAGCGGGAAGAACGCGACGCTGCATAGGGCTTGATCGCCGGATTTGAAGCGGCGCTGCAAATTGGGAGGATGCTGCTTCTTTCGCGTTCAAAAATCGAACAGGTTTTACCCTCGCCTTAAGGCGCGCACAGTCTTGCGATTGCCAGTGCCGTCGTGAGGTGTGCTTGCGTGATATTGGATTCCATATCGAGGTGGGCGCGTTTTTGCATTTTTTGCAAGCGATACTTGATCGTATTGATATGTACCTGCAATTTTTTCGCGCAATCGCTCATTGAGCCGTCGCAGTCCAAATAGAGCGTTGCCAAAGTTTCGAAATGCCGTGGCCATTCGCTGTCGCTTTTGAGTGGCAAAAGAAGCTGTGCATGGCTTTCCGTATCCCCCTGCCGATTCGACGTCAATTGTAACAAGCTTTGGACAAAGAGAATCTTTTCTTCCGTGAAGATCTGGCACATCGGGAAAACTTTTCGGGCGGCGGGGAAAGCTTGCCGAATGGCTCTGTGAATTTGGTAGACGCTTTGTCCCGGATGGACATTGCATTCGCCGATCGTCAAAGGTTCGAATTCGTTTAAAATGGTGAATGCCCGTGCGAAATCAGGAATCAAGCTCTCACACGGCACTTTGCCAACAATCACGATGCTTCCATCGAAGTAGCTCATTCGGTATGCCGCGTATTTTTCGTGCAGGTTGTAGCTATGCAGGATTTGTGTGAGCTCCAATTCGTCGGCGGCCTGTTTGAGTGGCATATCGTCTTTGCCGCGGATCACGGCGATGTGGCGGATTTGGGCGAGCGCATCGTCTGTCATCGCTCCGCCTTCCAGGACGGCGTTCAACTCCGACATTTTGGTGCTGGAGAAACGGAAAACGCGCCAAAACAAGCGCAGCACTTCCCTCGCCTGCGTGATGGCATCGACATTAAAGGGTTGATCGGCCGGGTTGACGGCGAAAAGATATCCGATCAAATCGTCGGTTCGAATGGGCTGCATGCGCAGGTGGACGCGGCTCGCACCCTGCGTCAGCACAATGAGCTTTGGCGTTTGCGGAAGGCGCATTTTCAGCGTGTCGGAAACCTGCCGCATGAGCGCCTTCAGATCGAGTTCCTCCCCCTTAAAAGCCCACATGAAAGGCGTGAGCTGCTTGTCCGTCAGAACCAGACTCGACGATACTTCTTTCGAAAGAAGCTGAAGCAAAGTTTGGTTGTTTTGCCGCTTTTCGTCCATGCTGAGCATTTGGTCGATGACATCGCTAATGAACATCGTATCTGTGCGGCGATCGCTGAGGATTGCCTCGGTCACTGCCATGATCAAGTCGGTATAGCTGTAGGGACTGTCGGTCGGAAACGTGATGATCGGCAGATGCAGCTTGTCGGCAAGCGATAGCACCTCTTGCGGAATGTGTTCGAGGACGAAACCGGTATAAAAAACGACGAAGCAGGATAGACCGCGAACGACCGCATTTTGAACGAATGAGAGAAAGGTATCCACGTCGCGATTTTTGAGAAAGGAAAACGCCGTAATCGCCAGTTCGTTGCCGACCAAAGCGTTCGAAATCGGCTCGATCTGAAAGCCGTCGAATTCACAGACCGTGACGCTTTCGACGAGCCGATGCAGTCCTTCTGCGCCTCCGATGACGGTGGCGCCTTTTAATATGCTCAGCTTCAGACAATCTGCGACGGTGATGGCCATGCTGCCACTTCCTTTTCCGATCTGCATGCAAAAACGCAGAATACACGTGCGATGTACTTGCGCACACCGGGCGTTCTTTGTCAACCATTCTAATTCGAAGCCTCACAATTTGTCAAACGAAACAATGCGGCAGCGATCGCATTCCGATACACTGGTTCCAGACACATCCGATTCAACACACTTCACCTCAAACGATTCGGGCACGTAGCGAAAGGAGCATCCGTATGAGTAGAACACTCAAGCAGAACGACATTCGGCAGATCCTCTATGGAGCCACATTTTTGGGCGCGGGAGGCGGCGGTTCGCTTTCATTTGGCATCGATATGCTGCAAAAGCTGATCGACGAAGGCGCAGACGCCCAGCTTGAGCTTTTCACGCTCGATGAAATCGAGTCACGTAGCCTTTACGGAACGATGGTGGCGGGCTTGGGTTCGCCCAAGAAGATGCTGGAAAGCTCGTTCGGCCCAGACGCCGTGATGGCGTTCAAGGCGTTTCAAAAAGCGTTCAAGGCTGAAGGCAAAGACGTCAAATTCCTCTACTCGGGCGAACTTGGCGGCTTCAACACCTTTGTCCCTATGATGGTCGCGATCTGTTCCGACAGCGATCCGAAAAAGCGCATTCCGTTCCTGGATGTCGACGGAAATGGCCGTGCCGTACCCGAGCTGAACACCAGCCTCAATTCCGCGCGCCAATTCCCGCCCTATCCGATCGGACTGGGGACAAGCAGCGACGACATGATCATCGCCTACCCGAGCAGCGACGCGACGGCTGAGACGATCGCGCGGCAGCTCTGCCTTGGCTACGACATGCGGATTGGTTTCTCGACCTGGGGTATGAACATCGACGAACTGCGAGACAATGCGGTTGTCGGGGCTATGACGCGTTGCCAGGATATCGGCAAAGCGCTGGTCGCAGCCAAAGAAGCAAAATCCTCTCCGTTTGAAGCCATCCGGGCGCATTGCCCCGACATCGAGATCCACCGCGTCATGCGCGGCACAATCACAAAGATCGAGACGCGCACAGTCAACGGCTTTGACGTCGGCGTAACGACACTCGAAGACAAGGCGACGGGGAAATCGTACACAATCGATTTCCAAAACGAGAACCTCTTGATCCGCGACGCCAGCGGAAAGACCTACATCACCGTGCCGGAATTGATCTGTACCGTGACGACCGAGTCGAACCCCGTCGGCGAAATCTGCTACCCGCTGACGAACGCTGACACGGAACTTGGCATGGAGATCGAAGTGATGGTTACGCCCGCAAGCCCCTATTGGTGGGATGCGCCACACCATGCCTACAAGTGCTGGATCGACTCGCTCAAGCGCGTTGACTACAGCGGCGAAGCGATCCGCTTTCCCGGCGCGTTTTAGTCCAACGTGGGGCTCCGTTCGGGAGCCCCTTCATTTCAATACAGAAAGTAGGATCAGCCGTGGAAGCGAAATCGACTCGCGTCGAAGTGACAACCTTGGAGCGTGTTCCGGATTCGGAACGCAAAAGCTGGCAATCGATCGCCTTTATCTGGGCGGGCAATGTGATCTGCGTCCCGGCCCTGATGGTGGGCGGCATGGTCAGTGCCGGCCTCAACTTCCGTCAATCGGTGTTGGCAATGGTGCTGGGCTACGCGATTGTCGTACTCTATATGATCTTGCTCGGCACGCAATCGTCTGACCTGGGTGTTCCCACGACGGTCGCGATCTCCCGCGCGTTTGGAAACCGCGGTTCCGGCGTTGCGATTAGCCTGATCATCGCCGTCTCCATGACGGGCTGGTTTGGCTTTCAGACATCGGTCTGCGCCTCGTCGTTTAACATGATACTCCAGCAGTACTTGAACATCAACATTCCGCTGTGGGTGTCCTGCCTGATCTGGGGCGTAGCGATGTTCATGACTTCGGTGTACGGCATCGGCATGATCAAGTTGCTCAACTACATTTCGGTGCCGGCGCTCTTTGTCTTCCTCATTTTCGGCGTCATTTCTGCGTTGCGCGCGCCGGGCGCCGTCGCGGCACTATTTGCCTACACACCGCAGACGGCTACGCCTTTGATCACGGGTATCATGATCGCGGTCGGCGGATTTGCTGCGGGCGCTGTCATCTCGGGCGATTACACGCGCTACTGCAAATCGAGACGAGACACCGTGTTGTCGAGCGTCGTCGGCGTCATACCCGCCGGCGTCGGCGCGCTGATCATCGGCGCCGTGCTCGCCATCACAGCAGGCAGCTTCGACATCACGATCATGTTTTCCAACATCGGCATGCCCATCATCGGCCTGATCGTACTGATACTGGCCACCTGGACGACCAATACAGGCAACGCCTATTCGTCAGGCATCGCAGTCGTCAACGTCTTTCAGCTCAAGGATGACAAGCGCGCGATTTGCACGCTGATCTGTGGTGCAATCGGCACAGTCCTCGCGATTATGGGTGTGATCAACATCTTCGTCGGTTTCCTAAGCTTCGTCAGCTCTGTCATTCCGCCGGTGGCAGGCGTCGCGATCGCCGACTATTGGATCGTCGGGCGCGGGAAAAAGGAAGGCTGGACGGTCGTGCCGGGCGTCAACTGGCTTGGCGTTATCGCATGGCTGGCAGGCGCCGCAACGGCGATGGCATTCCCGACGTTTCTCATCCCCACGATCAACGCCATCGTCGTTTCCTTGCTCGTCTACGTGCTGCTCGTGAAACTGATTCGGAACCCGAAACTCAATCCGTTTGCTGATAAGTGAGGTACTCCCATGAACGAGGCCATTTTGGATGCGGCAAGCAATGTCATCGCCAATTGCATGCGCGTCAAACCGGACGAACGCTTTTTGCTCTTGACAGACGACGGTAAGCTCGATCTCGCAAAGTGTTTCTTTGAAGCGGCCAAGGCGCTCGGCCTGCAGCCCGTACTGCTGAGCATTCCAACGCAAATCGGCGGAGAGCTGCCCCCGCTTGCCTCCTCGGCGCTCCTAAATGCCGACGTCGCCATGATCCTGACGACCGGCTCTTTCACACACACCAAAGGCCGCGCCCAAGCGAGCGAAAAAGGGGTGCGCATCGCTTCCATGCCCACGCTCACCGAAGAAATCGCTGCACAAACACTCAATGCCAACTTCGATGAAATCGCGCAAATGTCGATTGCGCTCGCCGACAAGCTCACTGCTTGCTCGACGATCCGCGTCACTACGGAACTCGGCACCGATCTGACACTGCATTGTTCAGGTCGACAAGGACTTGCCGACACGGGCAAGCTCGATTTTATGGGCGCGTTTGGCAACCTGCCCGCCGGAGAAGCGATGGTCGCGCCCATCGAGACGATGGGCGACGGAAAACTCGTCGTCGATGGTGTCGTCGTCGGCCTCGGAATCCTAGCGTCGCCGCTCACATTGACGTTCCGCGACGGACGGATTGTCGACGTCCAAGGCGATATGGCCCAGTCGTTTCAAGACTTCGTTGGAAAATTCGACGACACCGCATGGCAAATCGCTGAGTTTGGCATCGGCACGAACCCCGACTGCCGTATCATGGGCAATCCGCTCGTCGATGAAAAGATATTTGGAACGATCCATATCGCTTGCGGCAACAACCTCTTTATGGGTGGACAGCAGGGCGGCAACATGCACTACGACATGATCGTGCAGTCTCCCACCGTTTATCTCGACGGAAACTGCGTGATTGAAAAGGGCGTCCATTTGCCGTTCCACACACGGTGACATTCCCAAAGCGACGCCGATCGAAGACGTCCGACCGAACGTGGGCGGTTTCGTCAGCCTATTGATGCTCGACATGGACGCCTACGCCGAAAAGTACGGCAGCAAGGCCGTTCGGAAAAACCTCACGATCCCCGCCTGGCTGAACACGTTCGGCGAATCCCAGCATGTAAACTTCTCGCAAGTCTTGCAAGATGCCCTAACCGAAATCTACCACCAACACAACGCATGAAGTAAGCGCCCCGTTTTGGGGCGCTTACTTCATACGAAAGGCTTTCGTTTTCGCGCAGTTTCGATTGATCGAGTTGAAAAAGCTAGAAAGTTCCATATGCTCGCCTCCCATCAAAAAAAGCGCCGGAGCGCTTTTGTCGTTATGATTAAATGTTGTGCAGTATCTCAATGATATCGCGTTCCAGTTCAGGAATGCTCGACGCAATCGTTTCCCAAATGTCCTCCATGCGCAGTTCCCCGTAAGCGTGTGCAGCGGCATTACGCAAACCGCGTATTTTCACCCATGGGATATGGATAATGCCCCAAACGTCGTAGAAATTGAGAAAGACAGCTCCCGAAAGCTCTGATAAACTGGAAGCGAGAACCAACCAGAAGAATCAGAAGGAGCTGTCACAATGGGAGCATATCAGAAGAAAGGAACGAAAGTCAACGC
>JAVBLF010000004.1:0-6455 GCA_031553675.1 Eubacteriales bacterium
CACGTCGTCCGATGCCGCTTGCGAAAAGACCGGCTCGGTTTCTTGGGCGCTTTCGGCCCCGTAGACGGCGACTGGCTCGGGCAGGAACACGTCGTCCGATGCCGCTTGCGAAAAGACCGGCTCGGCTTCGACGGCGCTTTCTTCGTATTGGTAGACCGCAACGGGTTCGGGAAGGAAGGTGCCGTCGTCTTTCGCGGTCGCGAGGTCGTAGGGTAAGGCACTTGCGCGCGAAAAGACAGGCTCCGACAAAACCGCGTCTTCGGAGCGGTACACAGCTACGGGTTCCGGCAAGAAAGGCGCAGCCGATGCGTCGTCAAACGCGTTCCCTAGGTAGGGCGCATCGTCGTCCATGGGCGGAAATCCGTCCGGCATGCGCATCTCATCGAAGGGGGGAAGCATCTCGCGATCGATCGGTGCCTGGGTCGGTGTCGGGGGCGGAAGCGGGATCGCGATGTTGGGAGGCGGTATGTCGAGCGGGCGCGTCGGGGGTGTTTCTTGCGCGCGCGGGGGCATGCTCGGCTGGGTGCGGGGCTGCGGGACCTCCATCTTGCCGCGCGCGCTGTCCTCGCCGCGCGGACGGCTCGACGATCCCCAAAGCTTTCGGGCGATCTCGTCGGTCGGAAGGCTCTGCCCGCCGGCGCTTCCGAGCAGTTTGATGGTGTGATCGTCGGCGACGACGACGGCGGACACGATGCCGTCGCGGAAGTCGATGCTCGCACCCCGCCCGTTTGCACCGGCGCGCAAGGGCGCGGAATAGCTTCGTCCATCCCGCAAAATTATGTATGCGATGCCGCGCGCAATGCCCTGGGTGGTGACGGTAGCGCGGTTTGCTTCGATCTGCGCCATGCCGCTCGCTCCCGGACGCGGCGCCCCGGTGTCCGGCTCCGGACCGGCGACGGGTCGAAGCGCGATGAGTTGCTTGTTCATAAAAGACCTCACTTTCACACAGAGCTGCTCAACTGTTTCAGCTTATGCGCCCCGAAAGCAAACTGTGCGCATTGTGTTATAATGTAAGGTATGGACATCAACCATGTGACGAAAAACCCCGATCGCGCCCCCGCGTTGCGCCCGGGCGAGCGCATCGACGACCTCCAGCGTGACGGCCTTCTCGTGATTCAGCACCCGAACGACTTTTGCTTCGGCATGGACGCGGTGTTGCTGGCGGACTTCTGCCGCGTCAAGCCAGGCGAAAGCGTCGTCGAGCTCGGAACGGGCAGCGGCGTGATCCTGCTTCTGCTCGCAGCCAAAACGCGCGCCAGCCGTCTGATCGGCCTCGAAATTCAGCCGCATCTGGCTGAGCGCGCCGCAAGGAGTGTCGCGATCAACGGCTTGGAAGCGCGCGTCGAGATTCGCTGCGGCGACCTCAAAGAAGCCGCCCTCCACTTGGGATACGGCTCTGCGCGGGTCGTCGTCTGCAATCCTCCCTTTTTTGCGGCCTCGGCCAGCGCGCAAAATACGCGAGAGTCGCTTCGTTTGGCGCGACACGAAATCGCTTGCTCAATGGCGGACTGCGTCGAAGCGGCGGGCCGACTCCTGCCCAGTGGCGGACGCGCCTACTTCATTCACCGCAGCGAGCGCGCGTATGCGCTGATGCGCGCGATGGAAAACGCGCACATCGAACCCAAGCGCTTCCGTTTCGTGCAGCCCTACGCCGACCGACCGCCCAATCTTGCGCTCGTCGAGGGAGTCAAGTGCGGTCGCCCGGGTCTGATCGCGCTGCCCAGCCTGATCGTCCGCGAGCCGAACGGCGACTACACGCCCGAGATCGCGTGCATTTACGGTATGGATAAATAAACCAATGCGAATATGGGAATCCTATGAAAACAAAAACAAGGAGATGTGTGGAGATGAGATGGCAACGAAAGAAAACGCTGGCCGCATGGGGGCTCGCGCTGGTGACGTTAGTTCAGTTGGCGGGATGCCAGAAAGCGCCGAACGCGGAAACGCTTCCTGAAAAGACCGTGGCATCCTTCGTCGGCGCGCTGAAAAAGGGGGATGTCGACGACGCCAAGCGCTACATCAGCGTCGATTCCGCGACGGTCGACGCACTCGACCGCCCTGAAACAAAAGCCATTGCATCGTTCTGGTTCAGCCAGGTGGATATTGCCTTCCCCACGCACATCGAAGCGGGAAAGGACGACGCGACAGCCATCGTCCGCGCCAAGGTCACCGCCCCCGACGCGCAGGCCCTCGTCGCCCGCATCGAAGAGGAGTTGGGACACAAGCTCTCTGAGGCTACGAGCATGAGCCAAAGCGAGGCCACCGCTCTCTTTTCTTCGATCATGATCGACGCCGTGAAGGGCGATCTCCCGAAGACCTCGCGTGAGGTCGATGTATCGCTCGAAAAGGATGCCGACGGCAACTGGAAGATCGTCCCCACGCAAGATTTTCTCGGTGCGCTGGCCGGTGGACTCGACGAACTCAAGCTTTCATAGCGACAAAAAAAGTGGCCGTAAGGCCACTTTTTTTGTCGGGATCGACGGTTCATATTTTCTTGCGCAACTTTCCGATCCCAAACACCAGAAAGGGCACGACGAAAAACAAGGCGCCTTGAACAAGCGTGACGACTCGTACCGAAAATGCCTGAATTTCGGGTCGATTGCTGGCGATGAAAAGCGTCATCACGAAACTAAACAGTGTCAAGGGTGTGACCAGAGAATCGGTGTTATCAAGCTCGAAGAGATCGCGCAAGAGCACTTTGGCTGAGTAAAAGAAATAGACCAACATGAAGAAATCGAGCACGATCCACATGATGCAGAGCAGCATGTCGAAACGTTCGATCAGGCCCGGGATGTCGAGGATCTTCACGACCGTGAAAATGGGGGTCGGGAGAATGGCACACAGATCCGCGCCAAGCGTTCCGATGGTGAGCACGAAAAAGAAAACGTCGAACACCATCAAGACGATGCCGACGTAGAGACAGCTCTTCCAGATCGGATTTTTCGCGATGATCGACCGACGGAACAAAAAGGTCAGCGTAAAATACGACCAACTCCCGAGGATCATATCTGACGATCGAAGCAGCGGCCAGATGTCTTTCGCTCGAAACGGCAGCAAGTTGAGAAAATCGATATGAAAGAAATTGACAAAGGCAATGATCGCCACGAGAGGCATCATGATCAGCGCGCAAATGTAGCACAGCCGCACGGCATGCACGATCGGACGGCGCGACACAGCGTAGATCAACACGATATCGACGAAGAGGATGGAAGGAAGGATCGCCGTCGTTCCGAGCATCGCAAAGATGCGCTCACAAAAGAAGCGGAGGTAAATCGCGATCAAAAACAGCACGAGGATGAAATACGCCGCGAGCACGGTTTTGCCCCCAATTTTCCCGAGCAGGCGTGTGTAGGCATCGGAGAGGTTGTCGTGGGGATGTTTTTTCAAGATCCCGTCAATGACAAAACCGAGCGCGAGGAAAAGCGGAAAGGAAAAGAGCCCGGCAAGCCAACTCGAAGGCCCGACACGGGCCGAGATGGCTTGCGGCATGTAGATCAGCGTGCTCGAAATGGCGGTCACCGCAAAGAGAAGCATGAACTGCCACATGGGCACGGTGCGGTTTTCGCGTAGCATGTGTGTCCCCCTCATCAGATGTTTCGTTGGGTATAGCCCTGTCGGCTGCGCGGGGTGGGGTTTCGGACTGGCTCTAATAGCCGAGGATCTCGCCGAGTCGGCGCGCGATGCTCGCTTGGTAAGGATCGCGGTAATAGACGATCGCGAGCGTCACCGCCGCCGCGAGAAAAACGCCGTACACCACCCATTCGCGGCGGAGGCTTTCATATTTCACCTTGCGGCTCTTCTGGTTCCAGATATCGATCGTCATCATGACAGCGGCAAAAAAGAGAAAGCCCAGTACGTCAATCATGTTTCTTGCCTCCTGAACTCCGTTCGCGAACCGATTCTACAGCGTCTGGCCCGATCGGGTCGGAGATCTCGAAGGATCGTTCGATAATCGATTTCACGTCATAGGTGACCGGCAGATTTCGAAAGATCTCGGGCCAGTCATCCTTGTGCGCGTCCCAGTATTTCGGGTACTTGACGGCGATGTAACGCCCGAGGCCGGTGTAATCGGCGCCCCAATCCTGCGCGCTCGACATGGTGTATTCGAGGAAAGAGCGCAATTTGTCGGTTTGGATCTGTTTGAAGGCATCGATCTTTTCTTTTGTCGAGATGGTGTTGCCCGATCGGATCTCGATTATGTTGCTTCGGAAACGAACCCGAAGCGTGATGCCTTTGATCTCGTTGGCTTCTTTGTCATAGTCGACTTGGAAGTCGCGTTTGATGTAGGACACATCGAGCGTGATCGGGTTGCCCTCGTCGTCGTCGCCGTAGAGCAGGAATTTGGTGGCTTTGCCCGCCAGGACGGTCGCGAATTTGGACACGTTCCGGTCGATGTATCCGATGAGCTTGTTGTCGCGAAAGACCCCATAGCCGGCGACGTCGATCTTCATTGGCTCATTGCCGGGTGTGAGATTGAGGGCTGGCACGAGGTAGGAACTGTTTCTCGCAACACCCGCTTTCATGATGTCGAGCAGCATGATATCGGAGCTAACCCCGCCATAGACGGATTCCTTGCCGATCGCGTCGAGCTTGTTGCTCAGAAAAAAGTCACTTGCCAGACTGTCGTTGATCACGGCGTTTGCGGTGCAATCCTTCGTGATGTAGACCTTCATCGTGCAGCGCAGGACGTTGTCGCGCGCATAGGTGTCCATCATGGCCATCAGGTCTTTTTCGGCCGCCTTCTCGCCAAAGATCAGGTAGTCGACGTGGCCATGCTCGAGCATTTTGTCGGTGGCGATGTCGATGAACGACGAGGTCTCATCGGAGCTGCGCCCAACAAAACTGACGACTTCCTTGGTTTTTTTGTCGCTCATTCCACTCGTGTCGACCGCTCCTCCGCTTTGCGAGGATGGGTCCTCCGAGCTCAGAAGCACGCTGACCCGCACGTTGTCGCTGGCCGGATCGTAGTCCGTACCGTAGATCTTGATTAGATCGAGTTTCGACACTTCGCGGTGGATGGGAAAGATGTATTTGGGCATCGGAGAGCACGCGCCGAGTACGGCACAAACCGTTGCTGTCAGTGCCCCGCGCGCGAGGGCTGCACTTCGTTTCATGGCTTCACCTATTTCTGACGGCGTCTGTCGAGCGTGCGCAGCCCAAAGGGTCGATCGCTGCGGGTTTTGTACTTGGATCGCAATACGCTATCTTCCATCGTCTCATTCAGCGGGCTGCCGATCAGCGGTTCGAGGAAAGGCACACCAAACACTTCGAGGCAGCAAAGACGATACAGAAGGAAGAGAAACGCGATCGTCGTGCCGAGTATGCCGAAAGCGATCGAGGCCAGTATGAGTATAAAGCGCCAAGGCCGCAGCGCCGTGTGGAAATCCTGGTTCGGCATGACGAAGCTCGTGATGATCGTGATGGCTGTGACGATCACCAGCATGGGCGAAATGATCTTCGCTTCGACAGCCGCCTGCCCAATGATCAGCGCGCCGACGATGCTCACCGCATTGCCGACATTCTTGGGGATTCGAACGCTCGCCTCGACGAGGAGGTCGAACGCGATCATCATGATCAACACTTCAGCGAACATGTCTTGTCCGGGCATGGATAAGGAGGTCGCTGAAATGCCCCAAAACAAACGAACTCGCGCAGAATACGACGAATATCGGAGGACTCATTTTAGGGGAATTCCCCATGAAGAAATCGCCAAGCGATTCGTAGCACTATGGGAGGGAAGAGAGTGGACACAAGAAGAGTACGACGCAGAACATCCGAAAGACATGCCCGGTGTACAGCGCATGTTGGAAATATTTGGCGCTACCAACTGGCGTTCACTTTTGACACAGTTTGGTCTTTCGTTAAAAAAAACCAGGAAAAGACCAGCGCTCAAGGAGCAGAAACATAATCTCGTAATCGCCAGTAAGTCTCCTTTTATGGACGCCCTTAGGTCATTAGATGCTTCGCGTAAATAATTCTAATAATACAATACATTATGTTGGGAGATCGCCATGGACACTTTGACAATTGCAATCGCGAATCAAAAAGGCGGTGTCGGTAAAACCGCCAGCACGCTGAATATCGGCGTAGGCCTCGCTAACGAAGGCAAAAGCGTCCTGCTTGTTGACGTGGACGCACAAGCAAACCTGACTATGAGCTTGGGCTTTGAGCCGGACGAGCTGCCGCTTACCATCTGTGACCTACTTCAAGGCGCAATGAATCGGCAGCAGAATCTTACAGTCGAGGATTGCCTGCTTCATGCAGAAGGAGTCGACCTTATCCCCAGCGACATGAACCTGTCCGGAGTCGAAGCCCTCATGCAGACCATGAGCATGGGTCGAGAGCATCTTCTAAAGGGTATCCTGGAGCCTCTCAGAGCGCGATACGACTTCATCTTGATTGATTGCCCCCCTTCCCTCTCAACCCTCACCATAAACGCTCTAGCGGCGGCTGAC
>JAVBLF010000046.1:0-8580 GCA_031553675.1 Eubacteriales bacterium
CGCCCAAAGCGATCGGCGGTGCGTTGGCGGTGTCGTTCGCGAAACGCGGCGATTTGGCGGAAGCGAAACAAAAAAAGGCTGATCAGATATGACCATTCGCAGCACAGGATCACGTCCCCGTCGTCGAGCGCTTCACAGCGCCGCGTGGACGCTTTGCGCCGATCCGATGCAGAGAGAAAGCGCTTGAGCCGCGCGGTCAACGAGCCTGGTTTGTCATAAACCGTCGTCATGTAGGCGAGAAGGAAGCCGCTTTTTTTCAGGGCAGTCGCCGTCTGAAAGGAATGCTGTTTGCCGGGGTGGGCCAGAAGCACTTTCATCGGCTCACTTCCTTCTGCCATTCGCGGGTGCTGGAAAAGGCGTCGTTCGCCGCGCTTTCGGCGGGGGGAAGCGGGCTGCCTTTGTAGGTTTCCCAAATCCCGACGCCGGGCGCGGTCACGCCGTCGAGGTAGGAGGCGTCGTAACGACCGCGTTTTTCGCAGGGCATCGACTGGAACAGCACGTCCATTTGCTGAAAAGAAATCTCATGCCGATTCGCGAGCTCGCTCGCATAGTTGGGATGCGCGCCGTGGATCGCCGCGAGGAGGTTGGGGATCGAGTAGCCCCAGGGTTCGTTCCGGAAAAACGGGAGGATCTGGGTTTCGACGGCGTGGAGCAACGGTTCGAGGCGATACGCGCCGTTGTATGCGTCGTTCATGGCATCGACCCACAGCTCGGTCTGGAGGTTGCCCGCGCCGCGCCCCATGCCGAACAAGCTACCATCGACGATCGCGGGCCGATTGGACGCAGCTTCGACGAAACTTTGGGCATTGGCAAAGGCCATCTGGGTGTTGTTGTGCGCGTGGAAGCCGAGGGAAATGGCACGATCGAGGCGCTCCTCCGTCTGCGCAAGCAACGAAAACAGTTCCGATCGCTTCATCGTCCCGAAGCTATCCACGATGTAAAATGCGTGGGGCCGGAGCTCGTTGGTGCGGTCGATCAGTTCGTCGAACGCGCGCGCAGAATACTGGAGCGACACCATGGGCTGCAAAAAAACGCGATACCCCTTGCTCTGCAAGGTGTGTGAAAGGGCGATCGCGCCCTTCATGTCGTCTTTGTGAAACGCGACGCGAAGGCCGTCGACGCCGGAGCACGCGGCGTCCGGAAGCGTCGTGGGGTCGCAGTCGCCGTAATTGACCATCAGGACGAAAAGCGGGCCGTCGCTTGTCTCGGGGAGCAGGCGGCGCAAATCGCCCACATTCGCAAAGAGCGTGCTGTCGCGGTCGAACGGGGCGGCCGCGGAGAGAAAGCCGCATTCGATGACGTCGATACGCGCCGCGACGAGGCAGCGGATGATGTGGGAGATCGTATGAAACCCAAAGTTCCAACGGTTGCAGTAGCCGCCGTCGCGCAGGGTTGCGTCGAGTATTTGAAGCTGTTTCATGTCGTTTCCCCCCGTGATCCGTCGCGAAACGCCCGCGTCCAAACGGCGTCGGCCAGGCGGAAGTCTTCGGGCTCGTCGATGTCGATGCCCTCGATCGCGCTCACCTCGACCATGCGCGGCGTTTGACCGATGCGGCGCCGCAGTTCGAGAAGCACGCGCTTGGTAAAGATGTAAAAACCGCTCGTCTCGACGAAGAGTGGCGGCAGATCTTGCGTGCGGGGGATCGCGTCAAGGCGATAATTGACGGGGCCCTGCTCATTCCAGAGGAAGTCCTGGAGCTTTCGCACCGCGAAGGCGGAATCGTATGCGCCAGACAGGACGGCATCCAGACCGGTTTCGATCGATTCTTTCGAGACAAAGGGCGAGGTGGCGTGCGACATGACGTAAACGTCGGAATCGACCGTCGCGGCGAAGGCGAGCAAGATGTCGTTCACCGTCGTTTCATCTCGGTCAAGCGCGGGATCGCGCCGCAAAAACGTGACGCCTTCCGGCAAATAGCCGCATATCGCGGGATCGCTACAGTAGACATAGGTCGCGTCGATCGCGTCGATGCGCGTCAGTGTACGCAACACATAGTGGCAAAGCGGTTTTCCGTCGGTAAAGGAGGTCGTGTTTTTGTGCGGCATGCGGCGGTTGTTCCGCTTGATGGGCACGATCGCCGTGACGTTCATGGGGCTTCCTTTCTCAAGACGAGTTCATCGATGTCGATCCGCGGGTAGACGTCGAGCAACGATCCGGGCGTCGCGTTGCGAATCTGGATGCCGCGCGCGGCGGCGTAGTCGCGCAGATATTCGTGCTGCCTGCACGCGATCGCATGCCCTTGGAGGTCCTGGTAGAGGCTTTCGCGGCGTTGGGCGGCGTTCGACGCGTCGTAGAAATGCGCGTCCTTGCGCGACGCGAAGAGGCTGAAGTCGCAGCCGAGCAGGTCGATCTGCGTAAAGCCCAAGTGGATGGCGCACATGACCGCGAAGGGGATGACGTTGATCCAGGCGTTGGCCGTTTGGCTCAGGTCGCAGCGCAGTTTCGAAGAAGTTGGCCATATTTTGCTGTGGACGAAGTAGACGTTTTCGCCCTCCGGTACGACGCCGATGCCGCGTTGGTAAAAAAAGTAGCTCGTCTTGTCTTTGCGCCGCGCCATGTACGGAACGATCGAGTCGCGGTTTTCTCGGATGACGCGCTCGTCGCAAAAGCAGTGAAAGCGCGGATCGACTTCGTCGTATTTGTCGGAGTGGTGAAAACCGTTGACGACAAAAGTCGGGACGCCCCGCAGCACGGATAGGTCGAGCGCATTGATGGAAGGCCCGTTTCCGAGTACGACGCAGCGCGCACCGGCATACCGGCCGCGCAGGGCTTGGTTCCGAGCGAATTGCGCTCTATGTGTCCGATATTCGATCCAAGCGGGAAACCGAAGCAAGAGGTTGGCCGCGGCGAGGGCTCCTTCCGAAGCGATCCGCACGACGTCGATGGGGTTCATAGCGCTTCCCTTTCGTTTCCGCCCATGCGCCAAAATGGCGGCTCCTCGCCCAATCCGTGAGTTTGACGGGCAAGGCTGTGAACAGCGCCGCGAGGAGGGCGGTTCCGGTGTTGCAGCGCGAGATCGCGAGGAAAAGGATCGAATAGAGGGCCGCGTAAAGCAGTGTGGAGCTGCGCGTCGCGCGCGGACCAGCGTAGAGCAAGGTCATTTTTTTGAACAAGACGCCCAGCGCGAACTGAAACGCCACACAGCCCCCGATGCCGAATTCGAAATAATACTCCCCGATGTTGGGGAAGGCGACGCCCGCGAGGACGGCCCTTTCGTTGACGGCGTTGCGCAGCACTTCGAACAGTACGCCGTCGGGCTTGCCGGGCCACAGGAAGCGCGGGATGAATTGTGTAAACGAGCAGACGAAGATCTGTTTGCCGTGCGTATAGGCGTACTCGCTCGGGTAGCGGCTGACGATCCCGTAAAACTGCTTGTAGATCGTCAGGTCCGCATCGAACACGTTTCCGATTGCATTGACGCCGTAGGCTTGCAACGCCCCCCAGCCATATCCGTGCCGGAGGTCGCTGCGCACAAACTGGAGGAGCGAAAACAGCAGCAGCAAGCCCCCGCCGATGAAGAGCAGCGTTTTGGGCTTCGGTGTTTTGCGGCGGTCGATGCAGTGCGAGAGGTAAAGGGCCAAGAGCAGGCAGAGCAGGTAGACGCGCGTGCCGCGGATGACGTAAAGGTTGATCGTCAGCACCGTAGCCGCGATTTTGCGCACGATCCCTTCGTCGTGCCGGACGATCGTGACCCAGGGGATGACCATCGCATAGGCAAAGAGCGTCATGAATTTGTAGTTGTTCTCGAAAAACTGGTCGCGCACTTCGCCCATCAGTCCGAAGGAAAACACATAGGCCAGGCTCTTGCCTTGCAGCAGCACGTAGGCCAAAAGAACCACATAGGACACACCCCAGATGATCCAGCTCGTGAAAAGGGTCGAACGGATTTCGCTGGGGTCGTGCGGCGTCTCGCCAACATGCCGAGACGGGAAAGTCGTCGCCCGATCGTGGCAATAGCCGAAGAGAAACGCGAGGTAAGACAGCACGTAGACAGCGCTTCCACGGACAGCGCCACCCATCACGTCGACGCCGAAGCTCAGCACTTCGCCATGGAGGATGTCGAGCATCGGGCGAATCGCAAACACGGCCATGTAGTAGAGCGTCACCATCCCGATCGGCTCGAAGAGGTAAATGGGCCGTGCGTTGAGCAGCCAAGCGAAGGCAATCGCCGTCACCACAAACGCGGCAAGTTGGGCAATGTAGGCGTCCCGATAGCCGAAAAGCGGCATCCGGTAGAAAAAGTAGAGGGCGACGGCCAACGCGATCGACGAATAGACGAGCAGTTCGCGGCTTCTTCGGGCTTGATCATCGTTCATGGTGTACACGCTTGTCCAAGGTCGGCAATTCGTTCTGGGGAAGGGCATCGACTGCGAATGGCCAGGGCGCCTCGATCAAGCGACGCTCCGGAACGGCTTCTTCGATCGCTTCCCGGAAGAGACGGCGCATCGCGTCGATGTGGATCTCCTGTGTATAGCGTTCTCGGTAGGCGGCGCGGTTGACGGCCCCCATCGCGGCGATGTCCGCGTTCGAGAGCGATCGCATCCACGCATAAGCGTCGCTTTCGCGCCCGGATGCGAACAGCATGCCGTGTACACCCTCCTGAACGACGTCGGGGATGCCGGCGTGATCGCTCGCGACGATGGTCAGTCCGTTCCCCATCGCTTCGAGCAGGCTGATCGGCTGTCCTTCGCGCGGGTAGCGGGTCAGGAGCGCAAAGATGTCGGAAGTCTGGAGCAGTTTTCGTTTGGCTTCCCCTTCGACGACGCCGTGGAATGTGACGAAGGAGGACAGTTCGTGTTTGCTGAGGTAGGCGCAGAAGGCTTGCCGCGTTCGCGCGTTATCGAATGCGCCCGCAAAGTGAAAGTGAAAGCGCCTCCCCTCCCCGCTTCGAACCCGTTCGGCTTCCTGTCGCGCCATGTCGAGAACGTGCATGTAGCCTTTGCTCGGGATCAGGTTGCTGAGGTAGAGCACATCGAGCACGTCTTTGCGCGCAAGGGCCGCGCGATTGGCTTCCCATGCGCCATCCGGCATGATGAAATCGTCGTCGGCGCCGTTGGACAGGATGCG
Organism: Eubacteriales bacterium; assembly: GCA_031553675.1. Lineage (GTDB taxonomy): Bacteria > Bacillota > Clostridia > Christensenellales > CALWSW01 > JAVBLF01. The sequence goes on from JAVBLF010000046.1 coordinate 5,069, forward strand.
GATCCGATCATCGTCCAGCATGCCCGCAAAGATGGACCGAAAGGATTCGGTCAGCACGATCGCGCCCGTCACATACCGCATCGCGCGAAAATTAGCGTATCGCTGCCAACGGGGAAGGGCATCGACCATCGCGCGGTAGTGTCCGCCGTGCAAATGGATCAAGCATCGCTTCCTCCGCAGGGCGAGCAGCTTGAGTATGGCGAGGTCGCGCAGATTTCCGCCGCAGCTCTGGCTGATGGCGAAGTAAAACAAGTCGGCGTCGCTTCGCCCAATTGACAGCATGCACAGCGGAAAGGCGCTCTTTCGCTTCAGATCGACCGTTTCGAACGCGAATTCGTCGCGCAGCGCCGAATGCAAAAGGGTGTCGGCCGCTTTCGACAAGCCGTGGATTGGCGGCGGAAACTGGCTGATCAGGCAGATCGTCGGTCGTTTCATGCCCGTACCTCGCCGAGGCGGTAGAGCGCCCTGCCGGGGTTGCCCGCAATCACGGTGTTGGGCGCAAAACGTCCGCTGACGACGGCACCCGCCCCGACGACACAGCCGTCGCCCAGTTCGGTGCCCTTCAAAACGATCGCGTTGCATCCGATGAAACAGTGGCGCCCGATGTGGATCGGCGCACTGGAGATGGCTTCTTCACAGTGGGCGTTGCGCCGATCGGCATCCAAGGGGTGAAAGTCGTTGTCGAGTATCTTGCAATTGCCGCCGATCATGGTGTGATCGCCGATGTAAATGCTGTTTCTGGCGTAGATCGTCGCGCCCGAAATCCCCACGTCGTCGCCGATCGCGATCGAAGCCCCTTCCGCACGCGCACAAAGTATCGTTCGGCTGTATAGTCCGATCAGGTTGGCCATCGCGCTCGATACGATCGTCACGCGCTCGCCGATCGCGATGCGGCCTCCCGGAGCGCGCACGATGATCGGGCAACCCTTGAGCTGGAGATCGGCGCCGTAAGCGATGCCGAGCGCCTTCAAGACGAGTTTATAGTAGTTGCTGTTGTAACTGAGCCGTCGCATCGCAATCCCTCACGGTAAGTGCTTCGATCGCCGACCGGTATCGGTCGATCGCGTCGTCTTTTGTCAAATGCATGTCGAGATACGTGCGTCCGCGCGCGCCCATCTTCCGCACTTCCTGCCGCATATCCGAGGCGGTCATGCGCGAAAGAAGCTTTGCGATCGCGTCGTAATCGCCCGGAGCGCAGACCATGCCACAGCCGGACGTTTCGACGATCCGCCGCGCTTCGGTGCCCGATTCCAGTACGCCGATCATCGGCTTTCCCACGGCGAGTATGCCGTAGAGCTTCGACGGGCAGGACACGCCTTTGATGCCCTTGGCGTTGACGCACCAGTGCAGGTCGGCCGCGTTGAGACTGTAAACCAAGTCCGCCTGCTCCTGGTAGGGGATGAAGACGACGTTGTGATAGCCCGCCTCTGCGCAGCGCTCGACGAGATGGGGTTTGCGCGCGCCGTCGCCGACGATCGCGAAACGCACCGCGTCATCCGGAAAAGCGCCCATGACTTCGATCAGGTTGTCGAGGTCGTAAAAGAGCCCGACATTCCCGCTGTACATGACGACAAATTTTCCTTCCAGACCGTATCGCCTTCGAAAGGCGGCGACCTTTTCGTGTTCCGGAGGCAGCGGCACGATTTTCGACTCGTCGATCCAGTTGTGGATCACGGCGGTCTGCGGCACGCTTGGATGGCGGGCAAAGCGTTCTGAAAGCGTTTGGCGCATGTCCTCGCCGACGACGGCCACGAGATCGGCCCGTTTGCAAGAGAACTTGTCCAACGCCATCAAGATGCGCAGCAACGCGGTGTTCCCCGCGTAGCGCACCGCCTGGATTTGCTCCGGGTTGAAGTCCTGGATGTTGTAAATCATGCGGGCGCCGAGGACAAACTTGCCGACGACACCCAGCAATCCGCCCAAGATTGGCGGCTGCGAGGAAGCCATGACGACGTCTTGCGGACCGATGCGAAAGGTCGCGCCGATCGATCTCCAAAAGTACGCGGAGATATGGCGTACGCGGCTCCATTTGTTCTGTTTGTCGAAGCGCGGTACTTTGACGCGCACGACATGGATTCCCTCGAATTCTTCGAAGGTGTAGGGCGCTTTGAGGTAGCGATCTTCGATCGCGCCCGTATAGCATGGGATGGCGCAAATCACGGTAATTTCGTGCGTGTCCTTGAGCCCCCGGCAGAGGTCGGTGTAGATCTGCGCCAAGGCAGCCAGCTCGGGGGCAAAGTAGTTCGCGTAAAGCAGCAATTTTGGCATGACGGCAAACGCCTTCCCGGATGGAAACGCAATCGCGCCACCACCCACACCACAAGAATGCTTCAAATGTGGCTTTTATCTTGTTTTGAATGTGCAAACGAGAATCGTCAGTCAACATATCGTGATTGTATGTTTATTTTCATTGTATTGGAAATTCTTACCGCCGTCAAGCACCGCGATATGAATTCATATAAACGGCATGTCCGATTATTACAATACTTGTCTATTGCATTTGTCGCGCCGCGATACATAGGAGCGCGAGATCTCGAGCATCTGCGCGACTTCGCGCTGCGGAAGGCAGTGCCCATCGTTGAGGCCATAGCGCAGCTCGATCACGAGTTTTTCCCGCGGATTCAAGGAAGTGCCGATCAACGCACGGAGCATCTCGACTTGCAGGCGCAGCTCGACGACTTCGTTCACCGGCGTAATGTCGGCGCTCATCACGTCGAGCAGGGTCAATTCGTTGCCCTCTTTGTCCATGCCGATCGGATCGCTCAGCGAGATATCGCCTCGGAATTTCTTGCTCGAACGGATCGACATGAGGATTTCATTTGCTATCCTCGCAGAACGGCTCGCAGGGCGACGCCGCCCCGACGGAGCCGTGGAAATAGACGTGCACGCTTTCGCCATCCCAGACGACTTTCTGAATGACGCTTCGCAACGCCGCACGCTTTTCCTCGACGCACAAGCGATCGAAGGCGCCCGTGAAATGTGTGAGCGCCTGTCGGATGTCGTCAAATGCAGCATCGGACAAAGTTTCTTCCGCAGCAAGGCCTTCAAGCTCCGCCAAACGCGCCTTGCACGTTTCGTTTTGATCGTGAAGGGCATCGATCTGTTTGACGATGTAGGATTCGCTCGGACCGCCCGCTTTCGAAAGCACCGCGATCAGGGATCGGATTTCTTCGTCGTGCTCGGTTATCGCGTTACGAAGGTGATCCCCTTCTGCATCGCGCGCATCCCGATCGGATGCGATGGCTTTTTGGCCGGCCTCCAGCAAGCCGGTGAAAAACGCATGATCGAAGCGCAACGTTTTGACCGCGTCGCAGACGGCCTTGTCGAGAAGGTGGCCGTCGGGATTCCGCATGGCGCATACATGAGAGCGACTTCTTTCTTTCATCGTGCACAGATACGCGAAGTTTCGCTCGCCGTCGGGGTCGAGACGTTTGCTGATCTTCGGGCGCATCGCCGCACCGCAGTGGCACGCCAGCAACCCGGAGAGCAGCGCAACATGGCTTCTCGGTTTC
>JAVBLF010000029.1:0-21854 GCA_031553675.1 Eubacteriales bacterium
CAATCGCCCGTTGCAGCCAAACGGCCTTGCGATACGTTAGGTTCGTAACCCTTGATTCGCATTGATAATCGCCCCTACAGGCGCACAAACAAAGTTATTGGGATGTAGGGGCGATTACCAATCGCCCGCGTACCATAAGGATCATCCCATTTTTGCCTGAACAAAGTTCAACCCTTGATTCGCATTATCAATCGCCCGCTCTGGGATCTCCATTGTTCGCATCGTGACGCACTGCGCGCGTGAAAAGCATGTATCAAGGCTATCGTATACCAGATCGCAGGGCATGGCAAATCCATTTTCTTGCACGGGTTTGCACGCCGAAGCCCGCCGACTTGCAGAAGCGTTTTCTTCGGCGTTGGCCAATCGCCCCGCGATCCAAAAATTTCTAGGTATTTTGCTTCAGCCAGGTGGCGATCTCGTCGAAATGTTCGCTGCCACGTCCTTGGAGCGCATCCGCCAACTCCGGCCCGTAATTTGCACCGTTCAGCGCCGTTTCGAGCGATTCGCAGAGGGTGACGTCCATCGCGTCGGAATATGCTTTGACGGCGGCGACGCGTGCGCCCTTTAATCGGAAGCGAAGCGTGATCTCGCCCCAGGAGAAGCGCGTCTCAAACGCCACATCGAATGGCATCGTCTCGCCGAAGTTCCACTCCCAGGCCGAAAAGCGCTCGGTCAACGCACGGACGCGCTCGCTCGGCAGATCCGCCGGCGTCAAGACATCCGCTCCCCCGTATTCGCGCTCGAAGGCCCGCTCGAGTGCCGATCGCATGTCCGCGATCGTCAGTCCGGGCGCCATCTCGTCGAGGTTTCCCACCCGCGAACGGACCGAGTCGATCCCTTTCGAACGCATCTTCTCGCTCGACGGCACGAGGTAGCGCGCCAAGTTGGCGAGATCCACGCTGACCAGCAGCGTCCCGTGTTGGAGCGACGCCTTTCGATCGTGCTGAAACGCGTTGCCCGACACCTTTCGCCCCCCCGCCAGAATGTCGTTCCGGCCAGAAAAGGCCGCATCGATCCCCACGCTTTGGCAGGCGGCCGTCAACACGCCGAGCTGCCTCGTCAGGTCGTAGACCGACTTGGACGCGACAAAGCTGAAGTTGAGGTTGCCCAAATCGTGGTAGACCGCGCCCCCGCCCGAGGAGCGGCGGGCCAAGCGGCCTCCCTCGTTCTCGAGTTCGGACACCCGACATTCTTTCCAGGGATTTTGGTTCTTTCCGATCACGACAGTATGGCTGTTCTGCCACAAGTACAAGCAAATATCATCCGCACCGACCCGCTCCAGGAGCGCGGCTTCGACGGCGAGGTTTTCAAATGGATCGAATGTATAGGTGTTGAGAAAGCTGATCGTCACGTGTGGCTCCGATTCACTGCCGCAATGCACGAAATTGCATTTCGCTATCGTGTTTTGGCAGGTATTTGGTCGCTCTTGAGTTCCGAACAAAACCGCGAGACAGTGGACGTCAATGAAGACATCGTTGCCGGTGGCGGAAACGTGCAGGTTTCAAACGCGCCGAAAGGGGTTTTGTCAGAAGCGCTTCATGAGCAATCTCATTATACGCGTCATTTCATATTTCGGCAAGTACTATTCCAATTATTTACATTTCCCGAGCCGCCCTGCCGCTGATTCCCGCAGCTTTGACAGCCCGACCCGCTTTGGCGTATGATACACGCATAGCACATTTTGGCGAGGAGGATCCCTTGGCTGGCTTATGGATCGCAGTGGCGGTCGCCGCGGCGATCGCGCTCTTTTACGCGCACCGGATCGAACCGCGCCGGCTCCTCACGCGCCGGGACACCTTGCGCGTGCCTCGGCTTCCCGCCGCGATGGACGGCTTTTCGATCGCTTTTTTCAGCGATCTCCACATCGCGTCAAAGGGCGATCTCGATCGTCTCTCGCAGCTCGTTGCGCACGTCAACGCCGAAGCCCCCGACCTGATCCTGATCGGCGGTGACATCTCGCGCGATCGCAGCTCATTCCGCGCAGCCGCCGCATGCCTGTCGCGTCTGCGCTGCCCTCACGGTGTATACGTCGCGCGCGGCAACCACGACGTCGATCGTGGCGAAGGCTTTTATTTGCAGCTACGACGCGCCGGACTCACCCCCTGTCGCAACGAGCACTTCGCGCTCTCTCACAAAGGCGCCGCTTTCGTTCTCGTCGCGCTCGACGACTACCAAGTGGCGGACTGCCGCCCCGCCGACGCGCTCGCGGGCCTCACACCGGACGATTTTGCCATCGCTTTTGCGCACGAACCCAAAGCCATCCGCCAGATCGTGCGCGAAGGCCATCGCCTGCGCCCCGCCCTCGCGCTGACCGGCCACACCCACGGCGGACAGGTGACGCTCTTTGGGCTATACAGCCCGCTCGCCACACGCCCGCTCCCCGCCTTTTCATCGCCCTGGCGCGACATCGGCGGCATCCCCACCCTCTATTCGAACGGCGTCGGGCAAAGCATGCGTCTGCGTTTCTGCGCCGTGCCAACCCTGCACTTTATCACTTTGAAATCTATGTTATAATATCCATAAATGCAATCCCACCACGTCTATGACTGGGGAAAGGAAGCCGTTTCATGTACGATCCAGGTTATTTGCTGCTCATGCTCGTCACATCGGTGGTCGGCATGCTCGCGAGTGCCAACGTCCAGAACACATTCAAGAAGTATTCCCAGATGCGCATCTCGTCCGGCATCACGGGAAGCCAGGCCGCCCAGCGCCTTTTGCGCGAGGCCGATTGCTCCGACACCCACATCGAACACGTCGGCGGAGAGCTCAGCGACCACTTTGACCCCCGTGCCAACGTCGTGCGCCTGTCCGATCCGGTCTATGCGTCGGCCTCCGTCGCCGCGATCGGCGTCGCCGCACACGAATGCGGCCACGTCATGCAGCATCACGAAGGCTACGGCCCGATCAAGATCCGCAACGGCATGGCGCCCGTCGTCTCGCTCGGCTCGCAGATCTCGATCCCCATGATCCTGATCGGCCTCGCGATCTCCGGCTTCGACTTTTTGATCCCGATCGGCATCGCGTTCTACGCCGTCGCCGTCGCCTTCCACGTCGTGACGCTGCCCGTCGAGCTCAACGCCTCCAACCGCGCCCTCCGCATCCTCGAAGAGCAAAACTACATGAATCCGGAAGAAATCGCCGGCGCCCGCAAAGTGCTCTCCGCCGCCGCCATGACTTACCTCGTCGCCGCCCTCGCGAGCGTCGCCACCCTCTTTTACTTCATTTCGCGTTCGAAGCGCCGCGGTTGACGTTGCGTTGGGGGCTTCTTGCCCCCAAGTCCCTCGCCAAAGGGTCAAGACCCTTTGGAATCCCTATATACCCCGCATTTGCGGAGACACGCATACAGAATCCGAACGACACCGCCCGGTACATCACGTATCGGGCGTGTTTCGTGATACGTCCCATCGAAAAGGCTGCCATGCGTATGGCAGCCTTTTCGGGGGCACCGCAGGTGCACGAAAGTTTCTCCCGGGGCCCCATGAAGCGCAGCTTTATGGGGAGGTATGCTACTTTCTTTTCATAGAAAGTAGCAAAAAAAGAAAAGTGCCCCGCTCAAACCTCCGTCGCGTTGACGATCCGCCAGGGCCCCTCGCCCTCGGCGGAGGCGTCGAATCGGAAAAGGCGCATGCGAGTGAGCGCCTGGTCGGCGCCGATGCCGATGAGGATGCCGTCGCTGACGGCGGCGGGCGGAAAAGCGATGAGGTCGAATTCCTCGAAGAAGTCGTGGAGCTGTTCGAGGGTCAGTCCCTCCAGCGCGCCTCCGAGGAGCCGAGGCAGCTCTTCTTCAAAGCCGAAGCGCACGGCGTCGAGCAGGTCGAGCGAGGCATCCTGTGCGCTCGCGCAGGGGACGGCTTCGCGGCTGAAGAAACCGTAGCGCGTTTCGAGCGTGCGGCCCGTGAAGATGTCGTGGCTTTCGCGAAGCTCATAACCCCGTCGACATGGCAGCGCCACTTGCTTGGTCACCGTCGCGCCCTCGCGCGTGAAGTAGTCGCCTTCGTCCTCATACCCGATCGCGATCTCCTGATCCACGCGCACGCAGACGCAGTGCATGCCGCGCTCGCTCTTGGCGACGACATAGAGCACGCGCGCGTTGTTGGCCTGCAACACTTCCATGTGCGCCTGTCCGTCCGGCGCGATCGTGTGCGAAAACACCATCTCGTCGCCCCGGTCGATTGCGAGGTGGATGCCCTGGTCGCGGAAAAGCGTGGCCGTCATGTTGCCCACGCGCTTCTCGGCGAACGATACGCCCGGCTGGTCGCCGGCGCGCGCGATCGGAGGCGGCTGGATCGCGATCTCGTGCGCGCCCCCCGGCCAGATGCGCGCGCGCAGGGAATCCGGCGCTTCGGCCAGCGAACCACCTTCGACGACCAGCCTTCGCGTCACAGGCACGTATCCTTTGACGAGCGGCTGGGCATTGATGTAATAGACGCCGTCCGGTGCGACGGGCAGCACGATGGGCTGATCCGGGCCCGCTTCCCCCAGCGCCACGCCGTCCAGGAGCAGCAGCGACGGTGGATCGGCGCGCAGAAAGAGCGTCGGGATTTGCATTGCAGGTCCCTCCGATTTGCTATATACTGAAAAGACTGGGCGCAGGTCGCCCACATTCATGATATACCAGTATACGCACGATGGCCCGCTCGCGAGAACGACGCGCCATCTCACGCGCATTTTGGATCATAGAAACGCCTGCACGGCCAGGAAAGGAGACCCATATGGAAAAATCCACCATGAAGCGCACCGAAGTCCGCGCCCTCTACGAAGCGAAGGACAATCTGGCCAATCAGCGCGTGATGATTTGCGGCTGGGTTCGCTCGGCCCGTGAGAGCAAAAACCTCGGCTTTGTCGATTGCAACGACGGCACCCACTTCACGGGCGTCCAGATCGTGTTCGAGCGCGAAAAACTCGAAGAAGGCAAGAACGTGAAGCTGTCGACAGGGTGCGCGATCCGCGTCGAGGGCGTCGTCGTGCTGACCCCCGACGCCAAGCAGCCCTTCGAGATCCAGGCGACAACGCTCGTGCTCGAAGGCGACTGCCCGCCCGAATACCCGCTGCAAAAAAAGCGCCACGGCTTCGACTATCTGCGCACGCAGCTCCACCTGCGCCCGCGCACAAATACCTTCAACGCCGTCTTCCGCGTGCGATCGCTCTGCGCCGCCGCCATCCATGAATTCTTCGTCGGCCGCGGCTTCATCTACGTCCACACGCCGATCATCACGGCGAGCGACGCCGAGGGCGCGGGCGAGATGTTCCGTGTCGCGACCTTTGACCCGCTCGACCCGCCCAAGACGCCCGATGGCCAGGTCGATTACTCCAAAGAATTTTTCGGCAGCGACGCCAAGCTGACCGTTTCAGGCCAGCTCTACGCCGAGGCGTTTGCACTTGCAATGTCAAACGTCTATACCTTTGGACCGACTTTCCGCGCCGAGCACTCCTACACGCCCCGCCACGCCGCCGAGTTCTGGATGATCGAGCCGGAGATCGCCTTCGCCGATCTCGAGGACGACATGGCCCTCGCCGAGGACATGATCAAGTACGTCTTGCGCTATCTCTTTGAAAAAGCGCCGGAAGAACTGGCCTTCTTCGATCAATTCATCGACAACGGCCTACTGAAACGCTTGCGCAACGTCGCGGAGAACGAGTTCGCCCGCGTGAGCTACACCCGTGCCGTCGAACTGTTGATCGAATCGGGCCAGGCATTTGAATACCCCGTCGTCTGGGGCTGCGATCTCCAGACCGAACACGAGCGCTACCTGACCGAGACGATCTACCAGAAGCCGGTGTTCGTCACCGACTACCCGAAAGAGATCAAGGCGTTTTACATGCGCGCCAACGACGACGGCAAGACCGTCGCCGCGACCGACCTTCTCGTGCCGGGCATCGGCGAGATCGTCGGCGGCAGCCAGCGCGAGGAGCGCCTGGATCTGCTCGAGCAACGCATCACCCAAGACGGCATGAACGTCGAGGATTACGGCTGGTACCTCGAACTGCGCAAGTATGGCGGCTGCAAGCATGCGGGCTTTGGCCTCGGCTTCGATCGCCTTGTCATGTACGTCACCGGCATTTCCAACATCCGCGACGTGCTACCCTTCCCCCGCACGGCCGGCACAGCCGATTTTTAATCGCAACATCTGAAAGCGCCACACCCTGCTTGCCCCAATTTTCCCACCGTTGGGGAGTTGCGCGGCGATTGTGTTCTAAAGCATTCTCGTTTTTGCATACAATGCCATACAGACTGCAGGATCAACAAAAAACCAAAGCTAAATGTAACGGCTTTGGTTTTTTTATCATGTGCCGTTATGAAAACCGTGCAAAGTGGTCAGAATAGCATTAACACATTCGTAAATGGCGATAGGAGGAATTGACATGACCGCAACTGCGAATACGGCGCTGATACAGTCCTACACGATCAATCGCGCGCGCACCGGATGGCGAGCCGACGAGGAAACCTTGCTCTGGAACGAAGTCAAAAAGGCGCGCGATGAGGGCCGCGCCCTCAAGAGTGTGTTCGACATCGTTGCCAGCGAAACCGGTCGCAAACCCAATTCGATCCGCAATTACTACTACGCCCGCGCCCGCGAAAACCCCGAGGAAAGCCAGCGCAGTCCGGCCTTCGTGCCGTTTACCGAAGAAGAGATCTGGGATCTGCTCGTGACGGTGCTCGGCGAGCAAGCCAAGGGCATCAGCGTGCGGGCCTGCACCCTGCAGATGGGCGCCAACGACACGCGCGCCATGCTGCGCTACCAAAACAAATACCGTTCGCTCGTCAAGACCAACCCCGAGCTCGTCAAAGAGGTCGTGCGTTACATGCGCGAACGCGACATCCCCTGCATCGACCCGTACGAGGACGGCCGCCTCGCGCGTCACGCCGGACGTCCGCGCAAGGAAAGCGGCAGCCTCGATGCCAAATCCCTCGTGCAGGGCGTGATCGACCTGACCCGCCTGTCGGAACAGATCGACAGCACACAACGCCGTTTGGCGCAGCTGGAATACACCGTCGCCAACCTGATGAACACGCAGATTCCCCTCGTCCAGTGACAATCGCGATCCGCAGCAAAAACCCCGCACCATCTATGGGCGCGGGGTTTTTGGATCGAGCCGCGGAAGGTGATCTCCTGCGTGTGTTCGCCTCTGGTATGCAGGAGATCAAGTCTCGTGCAAGTAGGCCAGAGGGAATTGGTCGGGTGGATGAAGCCGGCTAAACCGTTTCATCGCATGGGCCACTTCGTCCGTCGAGGCATGGGCGTGCGAACGGCAGTAGCGCGACACATCCTCCCAAAAGCGCGTTTCGTTGTATGCGTGAAACGCTTCGAACGAGTCCAGATGCAGCGCGGCATAGTTGTCGAACTCGCAGTTGAGGATGCGGGCGCGGGCCGAAAAGCCGTTGGCCTCATATTCTTCGTCCAGCATGATCCGAAGCTTGTTCAGGTTCTCGTAGTGGCGTTCTTGGCTCGCATTGCATTGGCAATGGCTTTCATATCCATACACAGTTTTCCTCCACACACACATCAACGCAAACAACTCACCGCCGTCATGCGGCAACATATGGCATTGTTCTTTCGGGATATCAACATCATAGGACAATGCTGGAATGATGTCAACTATATATTACATAAAAAGCCATTAACTTGCATTCGAACTTTGTCGAAAAAAGAAGACCACGGTGAAATGTCTGGAAAAGGCGCAAACAATGCGATCGGTTCAGATCCGACGGGATGCGGAAACGAGAGCGCGTGCGCAAAAAGCGCGATCGACTGACCGGGACGGCTGTCCGGATTGTAGCGCGCATCGCCCCAGATGGGCCATCCGGCATGCGAAAGCTGGACGCGGATCTGGTGGTGCCTGCCGGTTTCGAGCGCGACGGCCAGCAGCGCAAGGCCCTCATCCCGCGCGATCGTCCGAAAGCGCAACCGCGCCTCTTTGGCGTCGGGTCGGTCGGGCGGCACGACACGCGAAAAACGCGTCGCTTCGTCCTTCCAGAGGAAGTCGCGCAAAGCGCCTTCCTCCGGCGGATCGCCTGCGACGATCGCGAGGTATTCCTTTTTCCAGCCGCCTTCTTGCATGCTCTTTTGCAGGCGGGCTGCCGCCTTGCTCGTCCGCGCAAAAACCATGACGCCGCCAACCGGTCGGTCGAGCCGATGCACGAGGCCGAGGTAGACGGCGCCTGGCTTGGCGTACTTGGCTTTCAGGTATTCTTTCGCGGCGGACAAAAGGTCGGGATCGCCCGACGCGTCGCGCTGCACGGGCATCATCGGCGGCTTGACGACCGCGAGCAAGTGGTTGTCTTCGTAAGCGATTTCAAATGTCGGCATAGGCTTTGTCATCGGTGTTCGTCGAGAAAGGGCTCTATGATCGCCAGGCATGCGTCGCGCCTGTCGCGCAGGATGAAGTGGTCGCCGCCCGGCAGAATGTGCAAGGTCGCATGGGGGAGCGTCTCGGCGATCAGGCGGGTGTGCGCGTCCTTGATCATGTCGTTCTCGCCCGCCATGACGAGCGTGGGCGCGTTGATCCGGGCGATTTCGTCGGCCGTGAAGTGCGGATCGTTGACCATGAGGCCGTAGCGATCGCTCCGCAGGCGGAAATTCTTTGAAAACGGCGCAAAGAGCCAATAGACGCCGTACTGCACGACGATCGGAATTTGGTAGCGCGCGCGGACGCCGCCGGGGTTCAGGTTGGCGCCGCAGAGGATCAGCGAGCGCACGCGCTTTGGGGCGGCGAGCGCCAGCGCGATCGCGATGTTGCCGCCGTCACTAAAGCCGAGGATCTGTGCCGCTTCAACGCCCTCGGCATCGAGCACTTCCACCACGTCCTCCGCCATGCCCGCGATCGTCAGCGGTCCTTCGCCGCGTTCCGATCGGCCGTGTGCGCGGCTGTCGATCGCGATCACGGGCTGCCTTTCGGCGAGCGCCGGTATCGAGTCCGCAAAAAAGCCCACGTCCTCGCTATTTCCATGTAAGCAGACGAGAGGTGTCCGTCCGTCGAGCGCGCCGTGCACGTCGTAGGTGATGCGCACGTCGTTGGCCTGGGTCGATGCTGTCACCATGGCTTTCCTCCTTCAGGGGGCCTCGGGGACGTCGCCCCCCATCCCCCACCAAAGGGGCCCACCCCTTTGGTATCCCGAAGCAAAACAAACTCATCTCTTCATTCAGATTGCACCAAGGCCGCCTAATGTCTCGAACCGACTCCCTAAACGCCGCTCCAGCGGCCACTCGCGCCGCAGGGAAGCACGAGTCCGCGCTTCTGGACGGGCAAGCCGAGCTCGTCAGCCTCGACCCGTCCACCGAAGCGCGACGCGACGGTCAGTTGCAGCACGTTTCGCAGCACGCTGGGCGCGAGGCCCGTCGTGTACGAATTGATCAGAAAAAAGATCGGATCGTCGGACAAGACGTCGAGGCAAGCTTCGACGAGTTCGTAGAGCGAGTCTTCGATCTTCCACATCTCGCCGCCCGGGCCGCGGCCATAGCTGGGCGGGTCCATAAGCAGGGCGTCGTAACGCTGGCCGCGCCGCGCCTCGCGCTTGACGAACTTCAGCACGTCATCGACGATCCAACGGACGGGCCTGTCGGCGAGGCCGCTGGCCGCGGCGTTTTCCTTGGCCCAGGCGACCATGCCTTTGGCTGCGTCGACGTGGACGACCTCCGCCCCCGCCGCCATGCAGGCCACCGTCGCGCCGCCGGTGTACGCAAAGAGGTTCAGAACGCGTATCGGACGGCGGGCGGCACGGATGCAATCCTGCATCCAGCGCCAATTGACCGCCTGCTCAGGGAAGAGGCCGGTGTGCTTGAAGCCGGTCGGCCGCACGACGAAGCGCAGTTCGCCCAGCGCGATCTCCCACTTTTCAGGCAGTGCGCGCGCGACCTTCCATTGCCCCCCGCCGCTTTTGGCGCGTTCATAGCGGGCATCGACGGCCTCGGGCGCTTCCATCGGCCAAATCGCCTGGGGGTCGGGGCGCAGTAGGGCGATCTCGCCCCAGCGTTCGAGTTTTTCTCCGTTGCCGCAATCGATCAGCGCGTAATCTTTCCATTCGTCGGACAAGTACATTCGTTTCTCCTCAGATATAAAACAAAATCAATGCGATCTTATTGTATCACAAAATCCGAATCTTCCATGCATCTCGAAACCCGATGATAGAAAAAACCCGGAAAAATGATTGGTGGATCGACCAGCTTGGCCCTGCCGTCTTTCGATCCCCGCTTTGCAACGCTCGAAAGAGTGGTCGATGACCACTCTTTCGATAGATGAGAGGAAGGTGAGGTGGGCGTTTAGGATTGGCCTCGCAGGCGGCGGAAGATGGCGGCGATGCCCGCGACGGCGGCGATGGCCATGCTGGCGATGGCAGTCGCCGCGTTCCCGATTTCGTCGCCCGTGCGGGGGACGATGAGGGGGCCGTCGTTCGTCTCGATGACGGTGAGGCCGCCGTCCGAGTTTCCATTGTCGTCTGGATTCGGATCGTCCTCGACGTGGAGTTCTTCGTCGTCGATGAACTCGTCGTCGGGTTTCGACAGGTCAACGTCGCTTCGGCTGGGGTTTTCGTTCGCGTGGCCGTCATTGCTGGGCGTGGGCGTGGCGGGAATCTTGCCGCCGTTGTAGCTGCCGTAAATCTGCTGCTGGTAGGTCGCCTCGGCGCCCATCGCTTCGAAATCGCGGCCCATGACCTTGTAAGTCGAGGCAAAGCCCGTCCGGAAGCCGAAGTAGCTCAGCGCGTTGGCGACGTCGCTTCCTTTGGGGTATTCTTTGTTGTTGTCGGCGTAGTAGAAGCGCGTTCCGCCGTTGTAGAGTCTTTTCGCTTCGGTGCTGTTGTTCGTGGACGGCGCGAAGAGCGCGATGGATTTCCCTGCGTCGTTGTCGTAGAAGGTGTATTCACTGATGAGCGACACGATGGGGTTGCCCTGGATGTCGCAGATGGTATAGATCACGATGCCGTTTTCACCGATCGGCGTCTTGCCGTCCGAGGCGTAGTGGACGTAAGCGGTCGTGAGTTTGCCGTTCGTCTTGCTGACGCCGCCCGCCCAATTGACGTTGGGCTTGGTCGTCGCGGTCGGCGATGGCTTGGGCGTTGGCGTCGCCCAGGCCGCCGTCGTCGGATAGCTCGTCGGTACCGTCGTCGGGTAGCTCGTCGGACGGCTCGTCGGGCCGGTCGTCGGCACGTTTGTCGGCAGATTCGTCGGGACCGTTGTCGGTACGCTGATCGGCCCTTCCGTCGGGACGGTCGTCGGCACTGTCGTGGGGATGGTCGTCGGGGTGGTCGTCGGCAGCAAGGTCGACCTGCCCTCGTCATCGAGACCCTGCGTCGTCGTCGGCAGGAGCGTGGGGAGGTCGGTGGGCACGGTCGTCGGATAGGTCGTCGGGCCGGTCGTCGGATGGCTCGTGGGCACCGTCGTCGGATAGGTCGTCGGGTAAGTCGTCGGTCCGGTTGTCGGCACCGTCGTCGGCAATGTGGTCGGAAGGGTCGTCGGCGCCGACGTGATGTAAGGCGGATTCGTCACATAGGCGTCGGGCGTTTCCGTCGCCTGTGGGCCGATTTTCTCGTCTTCGCCCTGGGGGTTGACCTGGGCTACGCGAATGCCGTTGATGTTGACGTTGACGATGTCGTTCGCGCTTGTCGTGCGGCTGGCGGGGACATAGGTGCGTACGACGATGTATTTGTTCTTGATGGTCATGACATCCTGGCCGCTGCCGTTGGGCTGGAACTTCTCGGCGCCGGCGGTCTGGAGTTTGGCGTACATTTTGCCCGCGCCGCCCTGCTTGACGACGCCTGTTAGGATCGCGGTATATTCGAGCGCATCGGGGGCGCTGATGTTGACCGCAGTCGTGCGGCCGCCGATGTTGATCGTCTCGACGCCGTCTTTGGCCTTGAGCGCGGCGATGCGGACACGGCCGTTGACGATGGCCGGCGCGAAGCTGGCCGTATCGAAGAAGGAGGCCGCATTTTTTTCCTGGCCGATCAAGCCAAAGCTAAAGGTATTGTTGGCGCTGTTGTAGCTCGATATGCCCGAAATGTCGAGTGTACTGAACGAGCCGGCGCTGCTGTAGCCGGGGATGCCAACGCTCGACGAAAAGTCGTCGTAGAGGTTCGCGCAGATGACCGGTTGCGCGCTCTTGGCGTAGGACAGGTCGATGGTGTCCGACCCGACATACAGTTCGATTTCGCGGTCGGCGATCGAGTTGAGCAATTGGCCGTAGCCTTTGCCGATGTTTTTGACCTGCATCTCGATCGCGAGGCTGATGACCTCGCCTTTCTGGTAGGTCTTCTTGCTCGGCGTCATGTTCGCGTAGTCGCGAAGGCCCGTCACGGTGTTCTGCACCGTCACCGCCTGGATGCTCGTCAGCGACAGCTGGGTGCTGTCCGAGCGGCTGGGCGTGTCCGTGAATGCCATCGAAGCAAACATGATCAGCGCGAGCGCTACCCCGTACCACGGTTTCAGGACTCGTTTCATGGGGAATGGCTCCTCTCCAAAGTGAATCTGCAAGTTTGATAGCGTGGATACGCTCTTGGGCTTGCTCCCATTGCACACTGCTATCCTAACAGCCTGGCTGTGGGAAGACAACGAACAATTTGTGTTATCATGAATAAAATTCACTTTATGAGTATATATTTCACATTTATGGATAGCTCCTCCCCGCACAACAAAACGCCGCCCCTTTTATTCGGACGGCATTTGCTTGTGATTTCATTGCGTTTGGCGTATAATTGACGTAGAGGGCAGCCGTTGTTCCAGTCAGTGGTTACGTCAGGGTAGTTGTGGACTTGACGTCCAAAACCGTCCTGTCGCTAGCAGGGCGGTTTTACTTCTTGGAATTCATGATCCCAAGGATGATCAATCCGAGACTCATCGTCCCGTAGATCAGCATCGCGATCCATTCCATACACGTCACCTCCTCTCTACGTCATTGGTTCGTAGGAGATGACGCAACCACACTGCAACGACGGCTGCCACCATGATAGGATACCACAGATTTACATTTTATTCCATGCAAAAAGAGCGGCGTTCGTGCCGCTCTTTTGCTGTTCACCGGTGGTCGGTAGCGGATGACCCCGCCTGCCCTCAATGCTTTTCGATCGATATCTCGCCCGAGCTGACGTCGGCGCGGTAATGGCGTGGGCTTTCGGCGTCGAGGTAGTGGGCTTGGCCGGATCGGTTGTCTCGGTGGAAATTCGCCAAGTCAAACGCGCTGTCGATCTGCCCCGATGTGCATTCGTAATCGAGCACAAAGCCTTCGCCGTCCGGAATCGATACGGCAACATTGCCCGACATGCACTTGAGGCGCATTTCGTCCGGCATCCGGTCGGTATCGATGCGGATCTCGCCGCTGCTGCACTGCGCGTCGATCGCGCCGATCGAGCCTGCATCGATTCGGATCGATCCGGAACTCAGTTCGCAGCGCAGCGACTGGGCGTCGAGGTCTTTGCCGAGCACCTCGCCACTCGTCAATTCAATGTCAGCCTTGCCTTGGCAGACCATGCCGTCGAAATGGAATTCGCCCGAACTCGTTTTGAGTTTCGCATTTTCGCATCTCAGATCGCGTAATTCGAAGGAGCCGGACGTCAACGCCAGCGACGCGTCTTCGGCGACAACGATGTTCGACGCTTCGATCTCGCCCGAACTGAGCTGCATGCCCAGCGTTCGGAAGCTGCGGTCGGAGATCGAGAGCGAACCGGATTCGAGCTGAACCTCCAAGATTTCGCAGTAGGACGAGGGCAGATAGACCTCGATCCGGTCGGGTTCGAAGGCAAAGAGGAAGACGTGGGGATCGCCCGAACGAATCTGTACCGCATCGCCATCGGCCGTCACTTTGACGTGGTAACGGGGCTCCAGTTTGCGGCTGCTGTACTGCACGACGCGAATCGCATCGCCGTCACTGGGCAACACCTCGACCCATTCGGAAGAAAAGCGCATGTCGATCGTCTTCACCCCCGCCAGCGGGAGCTTTTGATCGCTGACGGCGACGGCGGCACGGCGCGTGAAATTCCATCCTGCGCTCGCGTTGCCGTAGACGATCCCAAAGACCAGAAAGCCGACGATGGCCGCCATCATCAGGAGCAGCAGCGCGAAGACGGCGATTAATACCTTGTTCGTGCCGCTTGGTTTCGATGTGCGCATGCCCTCACTCCTTAAACGCGTAGTAGACGTTGATCGCGGCAGTAAAGAGCGGGATCAGCAGAAAGAGAACCCATGTGACCTCCCACGCCTCCGTTACGAAGCTGATCACGAAGTAGAGCGGGATGACCAGCGCCACAAAGCAGGCGATCAGCGTGCCTTTGATGCGGCGATCGCGCTCGCGCTTCAGGGAAAAGGCCTTGAATTCTTCGACGAGATCGTCGCCGCTTTTCATATAACGCGGGTTGTTTGCGATGTTGTTGTAGACCAAGAGGCCGACGCCTGCCGCCACGAAGAGGAAAAACCCCACGCCCGCCAAAGAATCAGGGGCTCCCATGCTGTAAATGAGTATGGAAGACAGCGGGCTGAGGATGCAGAGCACGATGCCGATTGACGTCATCAAGGCGGCTTTTTTCCGCGCGTCACGGATCTCGGCCGATCCCCGATCGGCGGGTTTTTCCAGCGTGGCGATCAATTCCTGCACGTCGCCGACGTTGGCGATGACGCTGCGGTAGGCTTCGTCGGGATCGGTGCCGTTTTTGAGCAGGTCGTCGTACTTGTCTTGCAGGTTGGCGGTCATCTCTTCGCGCAGCTCGCGCGCTTGCTCGGTCGCAGGAGCGTTTGCGAACAGCTCCGATACGAAGTCAGCCAAGTGGCCGTTCATAGTCCTTCCTCCTACTCGTTTCCACCCACGATTTCTGATGGTGAAGCTACGCTTCGCAACAGCAGATCGATCAACGTTTTGCATTCTTCCCACTCCCGCCGGTTCCTTTCGTATTTGCGCCGCCCCTCGTCGGTGATCGAGTAGTAGCGGCGGCGCGCGCCGGAGTTCTCGTCGCCCCAGTAGGAGGCGATGTAGCCGGCGCCTTCGAGTCGGCGGAACGCACTGTAGAGCGTCGCCTCTTTGAGTTCGTATTGCTTTTCGGTTCGCTGCTGAACGGAACGGTTGATCTCGTAGCCGTAGCTGTCTTTTTCCATCAGCTGGGCGAGTATGATCGTTTCGGTGTGTCCGCGAATCAAGTCGCTCGCGATCGACAACGCATTCACCTCGTTTCGCATGCAAGATGGGGGAAAGCGATGGTCGCGCCCCCGTTTGGATGATCCCATGGTAACGCAAGATACCTCGTCTGTCAATGTATATTTTAAATTTACATAAAAAATGCAACGCGCTATCTTCCGACAAAAGGGGACACATGGATTCGCCGAAAAGGGAGAAAGCCACAAGATATTGTCGAAACGTCCAATATACTTCGAATTTCCTCTTGACGTGGGCGGGCTATCATCGTATATTTACAATATACTAATATTACTCATGTTGAAGATCTGCCGCCATTTCGCGGACCAAAAAAACAGCCGCCTCGTTCTGACGGCGGCTGCCTTGATGAAATCCGTTTCGCGCAATCCCTTCGCTTCTTCCGACGGGTCTAATGCACCTTCTTGAGCTCCTCCCGCACGATCTGCCGGATGATGTCCTGTGCCGCTTTGGATTTCAGCAAGGCCGTCACGAAGGCGCTGTCGTCCAGAGAGGCCTCTTTGTCGGATTTGGATTTGCTGGCGCGCGGCGGTGGCGGGTCCTGGCTTTCCTCGATGGCCGAGTAGGTCATGTCCATCCAGCTGTCCTGGCGCGTGGGATCGTTGGTTTCCCCGCGCAGGTAGGCGATCGACACGCCGAAGCAGGCGGCCAATTTTTCCTGTTGGTCTTTGCTGGGCGTTTGCCGGCCCGACTCGAAGCGGCCGACGGCATTTTTCGGCCAGCCGAGCCGTTCGGCGAGCTCGGCCTGCGAAAGTCCCTTTTGTTGGCGAAGTTCTCCGATGCGTCCGTGAATCCCGATCACGCGCGTACCTCCTCATAATTTACAGTCTCGCCACAATTTATTTCCTAATATATGGTAATATGGTTTAGGCCCACGCTTCCCCTACCCATCCGGCAACCGTACTGCCCCGCACCGTCAGCGACGCCAGCAGGCGTTCGGTGCGGAAAGGGTGCTGCGCGTCCGCCTGAAGAAAGCGAAGCGCCACATGCGCAACTTCGTCCAGCGGCAGGCGCACCGTCGTCAGCGCGGGCACGGTGATGCGCGAGAGCATCAGGTCGTCGTAACCGCTGACCGCCACATCCTCGGGCACCGACAGGCCGCTTTGCAAGAGGTATTTCAGAACGCCCATCGCCAGCGCGTCGTTGGCGCAGCAGATCGCGTCGGGCCTGCGTTCGTCGGCGACATCCGCCATGAGGCGCTCGGCGGCGAGGTAGCCCATCTTCGGCGAAAAACCTTCGCAGCGAATGGGTGGCAGAGGGCGCACGCCTTGCAGTGACAGCGAGGCCATGAATCCACTGTACTTCGAGTCGGTCATGCTGTCGTCGGCCGGGCCCCCCACGAACGCGATGCGGCGGCGGCCAATCGAAAGCAGATGGCGACCGACAGCGGCCATGCCGTCCTCTTCCTCGATGACAATGCTGCATTGGGCCATCGGATTCTCGCGCTGGGTGACGAGCAAAGTCGGTTTTTCATTCTGGAGCACGGGAAGCAGGGCGTCGTTCAGCGAGGCGTCGAGCAAATAGAGCACGATCGCGTCGGTCTGGGCGACGATGGGTGCCATCTCGTCGGGGTCGGACACGTTGGGGTTGTCGTTCGTCGTGATCAAAAGCGGCAGATAGCCCGCCGATACGAGACACCCCGACAGCGCGTTAAAGCCTTCCGCATAAAAAGGATTGGCAACCTCAGGCACCATGACGGCAACCAAGCGGGTCTTTCCGGTGCGCATGCTTCGCGCAATGGGATTGGGCCGGTAGCCCAGCGCTTCGACGGCTTGCCGAACGCGTTCGCGCGTCGAGGGCTTGAGCTGATCCGGATGGTTGAAATACTTCGACACCGTCCCGATCGATACGCCTGCCCGCAGCGCGACGTCTTTGATGACTGGCATGAGACACCCCCCGCCGCGCACACGGCCGCACGGCATGGCCTTCGGGTTTCCGCAGCGCGAACGGCTTCGGGCCTGTGGTGCGCAAAGCACCGCCCTTTCGAGCTTCTCCGCGAAACGGACGCTATTGTCGTCATTATAACACACCCGACGCGCAAAAATATTTTTTGTGCCAAATTCAACCATTGTAAAAATTGCACACCATTTTGGATGGACGATCGCGAAGTGCATAAAATATGCAAGATGTCGAATCGAGTCCTGGCTGCAAGGAGAAATTTGGTAATTATTGGAAATTTTGTTTATGCAAATTGTGTCACAAATTTTTGTGAATGTTTATATATTCTCAATGTGTCAAAAAAGTAAGGGGATACTCCGTTGTTGCAATATTTTGCCGGTTTATTTCGGCGGCATAATTTGGTATAATATGTTAGACCAGGGTGGATCTGTATGCGCCTCCGGTGTCAAAGCGGCGCCGGGACTTCGCGTCATCGAAGCCTGCAACCACCCCGTCTGACGGTGAGGAGGAAGGTTTGGCCATCTACGTCACCGGCCACAAAAATCCGGATACCGACTCGATCGTGTCGGCCATCGCTTATGCGGCGCTGAAAAACGCCTTGGGCGAGCGCGACGTGATCGCGGTGCGCTTGGGCCCGCTCAACCAGGAAACGATGGTGGTGCTCGAACGATTCGGATACGAACCGCCGCTTTTGATCACCAACGTGAAGACCCAGCTTCGCGACGTCGTGTACGACACGCCGCCCATCGTCGGCAGCGGCGTCACGGTGCGCGCGGCCTGGGACATCATGAACGAGCACGACGTGCAGTACATCTGCATCGCCGACGACGACGGCAGCCTCGCGGGCACACTCAGCACCCGCGACATCGCCGACCACGACATGACGAGCGCGTTTTCCGGCTTTGTGGTCGATACAAACGCGTTCAACCTCGCCAGCGCGCTCGAGGGACTTCTCCTCGGCTCGGGCGAGGAGTGGGACGTCATCCAAGGACCGATCGCGATCGCCGTCCACGAGACGAAGGACATCACCACCGCCCACGTCGCGGGGTCCGTCCTGATCGCGGGGGACAGGCCCGACATCGTACAGGTCGCCGAAAAGGCCAAAGCAGCCTGCCTGGTGCTCTGCGAAGTCGATGCCGACAGCCCGGCGGCCAAGCTTGCCGCCCAGGCCAAGGTCCCCGTCGTGCTGACCCACTACGACCCGTATCGCGCTTCGCGCTTAATCTCACACAGTGTGCCGGTATCTCGCATCATGCACACAGAGGGCGTCACGACCTTCCACGTCGATGACTTCCTCGAAGACGTTCGCGAGTCCATGCTCAAGAACCGCGCGTCTTCCTATCCCCTGCTCGACCACGAGGAACGCGTCGTTGGTGTGGTGACGCGTTACAACCTGCTCAGCCACAAGCGAAAGCAGGTCATACTGGTCGATCACAACGAGGCGGCGCAGTCCGTCGCGGGGCTGGAGCAAGCGGAACTACTCGAAGTCATCGATCACCACCGCCTGAGCGACATCCAAACCGGCTCGCCGGTATCCATCCGCATGGAACCTGTCGGAAGCGCCACGACCATTGTGGCAAGTATGTTTTTTGAACATGGGGTGACCCCGCGTCCCAAGCTCGCCGGCTTGATCGCCGGGGCCATCATGAGCGATACGGTCATGTTCAAATCCCCCACATGCACCGAAAAGGACAAGCGCATGGCCTACCGCATGGCGCAGCTGGCGGCCATCGACCTGCAACAACTGGGCATCGAGATCTTTTCGGCCGCCTCCAACATCGGCAAAAGCGATCCCAAAACCCTCTTGTTCCAGGATTTCAAGGAGTTTGTGCTCGGCGACTATCGGGTCGGCATCGGACAGATTACCTGTATGGACGTGCAAGACCTCAGCCCCAAGGAGGAGGACCTCCTCAAGGAGATGGAGCTATCCCGAAGCGCGCGAAGCCTCGACTTCGTGCTGCTGATGGAGACCGAAATCGTCGACGAAGGAACCAAGCTGCTCTTCGTCGGTGCCGCCGGCCAGATCTTGGAGGACGCGTTCGGCGTACCCGTCAAGGACAATTCCGTGTTTCTCGAAGGCGTGATGAGCCGGAAAAAACAGGTGGTCCCCGCGATTTCAACCGTACTGGCATAAAGCGAACGACGATTTGGCACACTGATATTTGAGTATGCGATTGAACTGCCGGTCCCGGACCGGCCCGGAAGGAGAATGGCACATGCAGGAAAACAATCGGGAGCAAAGTTACGAATTCGCCGCGGAGAAGCTCAAGTCATTGGCCCATCCCAAGCGACTGGAGATCTTGTCGCACCTGGTGCGGCTCGAGAACTGCAACGTGACGGCGCTGCAAAACGTCACCCAGCTGCCCCAGCCAACCCTGTCGCAGCACCTGGCCCGCATGCAGCGCAGCGGCGTGCTTGAACGGCACAAACAGGGCACCGAGGTCTACTACTCTCTGGCCGATGGAACCATGATCGAAGCGATCAAGCTGCTTTGCTATCTCGATTTGCAGGCATAAGCACAGGCTTGGTTTTCGGTCCACTCCCGCGCATGGCGCGCACGTAAGAAACCCTAGCATCGAAAAAGTGGCTGACACGCCACTTTTTTCGTCGGCCGCCCGCTCGTCCCCGCCAAAAAAGCTTGACATTTTCGCATAGATCAGTATACTAGAAAAGGCCGAGGGACAATCTCCCATCGGCACTTGCCCAGTTCGTCTAGTGGCCTAGGACACCGCCCTCTCACGGCGGCGACACGGGTTCGACTCCCGTACTGGGTGCCATATCCAAAAGAGAGCATTTATTGTAAATGCTCTCTTTTTTACTGTTTTAGGGCTTTCAGAGGCTGGTAAATATAGGATTGCGTTCGCGTATGCGAATGATTTTCGCCATTTTGAATATCAAGTGGCATCAAAAGTGGCATCAGAGATTTACGCTGAAACAGCGGAACTGTCGTTAGTACAGAAAACGCAAAAAAAAAGCGGGAGCCGAAGCTCTCGCTCTTAATTCTCGGCATATTCAGCGTGTGGATAGCCATAGCGCTTCTAGTGCAAGCACTTTGTCTCTATACAAAGAATACGCTGCGGAGTATCTATGTTTATTAATTAATTCGACACACGGCAGGACGAGTTCTTTGTATATTCCATCATAAATATGTATAAAATTCGAGTGTGAGTTAATTTTTTCAATTATTTCTGGGGCGATTCTATAGTAATGATCTACGTCAGCTTTTCCCGAAATTTGTTCCGTTACATAACCATCTCTGAACTCCCTTAACGTTTGAAGCTCGGAACAATCATCCGACAAGCCCAACGCAGTAATGCACGCAGTTGTTACAAAGCATCCGTCACTTTTCCTTTCATCTCGATCTTCTTCATAAAGAGGGCATTTTTCGTATGTTGAATCACAATAGTCATGATACATTTGCCAACCGACACTATCCCTCTTGATCATACAGTAATATCCATGTTTTGATGGATCATACAATGGACAATATCCCATGCTTGCACCCCTACTTGAAAAAAGCTACATGTACCTCAAATAATTAAAATTTTCAGGTAACGGTTATTCTAATCCTATTTGAATATTTGATCGAAAAAGTTTTCAATAATTAGTAAAGTTGAAGCTCGGACCTTCAGTTGTTTGCCGTCGCCAATAATAGTTACTTCAGGTGCTCCGCCTGGCAAGGAAGCAACTCGAAGCTTTGCATTTACGACAGCATTTTCGAGAAGTGCTTCGAAACTTTCGCGCTGGGAGTTGACTTTTGCTATTTGATCATCGTTTAGAATTACTACAATTTCGTGCCAACATATTGCTCCGTTCGGATC
This sequence comes from Eubacteriales bacterium, assembly GCA_031553675.1. Classification (GTDB taxonomy): domain Bacteria; phylum Bacillota; class Clostridia; order Christensenellales; family CALWSW01; genus JAVBLF01. The sequence continues at coordinate 20,850 of JAVBLF010000029.1, forward strand.
AGTTTCTCGGTTGCTGCTTTTGATGGTTATTGAATGTTTGCGTGCAAGGCCTTCGACTAGCTCATCGTAATTCATGCGGCGCTCCTCCTAGACAGCTTTCTGTGTTTTACTCCAACAATATATAACAGTATATTACACTTTTCAATATTATCAACGTTTTTTTGTCTATTTCAGAGAACCAATACATTTTTGCAAGGAGGGAGCAATCATCTCCCACCTTGCAGCCATATTCTCACATGTATTTCGGTTCCACGTCTATCGTGATGCTACGCTCTGGCAGGCTCAAGCCAATTTCCTCTGCGAACTCAATCGCGGCGTATCCCCGAAGCTCGATCACAGCCTTCTCCACCATCGCCTGTATCAGCCCATCAAGCTCCACGCCGACGCTAACCAGCAGCTGCGTCGCCGGATCGTCAAGCAACTTCTTGATTCGAATGCACGCGGAGATTCTGAGCGTGTTCGCCTGCTCTGCCGTGAGCTTGCCGCCACCAGCCTTTTTCCAATCCTCAACGACTTCCTGCTGCAAGGCCGCAACGGTGGCGTTCGTCGCCGTTTCCAGCCGACCAAGCGCCAGGTTGATCTTCTCGCTCTTGATCTTGCTCTGCAAAAAGGCGACGGCGACCGTGACCGCGCCGGTGATGATGGCGACGGCAAGCGTCGTCACGACTTCCATGACCATGTTTTCCATATGTTCCTCCCTATCTCGTTTTCACGATGTGCTCTTTCACTGTTTTCAGTGTCTTTGTAACCTCGCCGTTTGCACCGCCCTGATGAAGTGCGCCCCTGTTCGAATTGACGGACAGGTCATGTCTTCCTTATACTGAAGAAGCAATAGGAGGACGAGAGAAATGGGAACGCAAAGATATACGGAAGAGTTTCGGAGTAGCGCGGTACAGATGGTCATTGAAAAGCACATGTCGCCGGCAAAAGTAGCTGCCGAGCTGGGCGTAACAGCGCACAGCGTGCGCGAATGGGTCAAGCAGCACGAAAACGGGCAACGCACCG
>JAVBLF010000043.1:0-48561 GCA_031553675.1 Eubacteriales bacterium
GAAGCTGACGTTGCCATCGACCTCGATCGCGATGTCGGGGCGGCCGTGCGCGTCGAGGTAGCTGCGGGTGTCGGCGATCTTTTGCAGTGTGGCGGGGACGAGGGCCTGCCCGGCAAAGCCGGGGTTGACCGTCATGATCAGCACAAACGCGATGTCGTCGAGCACGTAGTCGAGCGCGTTGAGCGGCGTCGCCGGTTTGAGGGCGACGCCTGGCGTCGCGCCGAAGCCTTTGACGCGCATGAGGGCGCGCTGGAGGTGGAGGGCAGATTCGGCGTGCAGCGATACCAATTCGCCCTGTCGAAATCCGAAGAGGTCGAGGTGGCGCTCGGGATCCTCGATCATCAGGTGGGTGTCGAGCGGGATGTCCGTCATCGCGCGCACCGCCCGCATGAAATCCGGACCCAGCGTGAAGTTCGGCACAAAGCGGCCGTCCATGATGTCGACGTGCAGGTAGTCGACGTGGGCAGCTTCGAGCGCGCGGATGTCCGCTTCGAGGCGGGCGAAGGACGCGCACATCAGCGAAGGTGAAATTTGGCTCTTCATCGCATCCCCCGCGTCACGGATTGACGATCACGCGCATACCGGCGTGGCTCTCCGCGGCGGCAAAGGCGTCGGCGATCGCGTCGAGCGGGAAACGGTGGGTGATGAAGCGCTTCATGTCGATCTGGCCGGATGCGATCAGATCGACCGCTTTGCCGTGGTGGATCGGCATGGCACCGTGCGCGCCGTGTACGAAAAGCTCTTTGTAGTGGATGATGTTCGTGTCGAGCGGCACGACCGACTGTCCCTTCGGCAGGCCGCCAAAGAGGTTGACCCGTGCCCGATTTTTCGCCATGACGAGCGCGTCGGCCTGGGTCTGCGGGTTGGGGTTGGCCGTGATGACGACGTCCGCGCCCAAGCCGCCCGTCTCTTCGAGCACGCGCGCGACGGCGTCTTCTTCGGACGCGCAGATGTAGACGTCCGCGCCAAACTGCTTCGCCATTTCGAGTCGGGGTTTCGAGCGCTGAATGACGATCACCTTCGTGGCGCCCATGCGGCGGGCGACCTCGATGATCATGCAGCCGATGGGACCTGCGCCGATGATCACGACGCTGTCTCCCAGACGGATCTGCGAAAGTTCGAGCGCGTTGAGGACGCAGCCCAAAGGCTCGGCAAGGGCTGCTTCGTCGAACGACATGGAATCGGGGATTTTGTGCACCGGACCGTAGTTGACGACGATGCGGTTCAGCAGCACATACTCGGCGAAACCGCCCGCGAACTGGTAGCCCATGGCGTAGTTGATCTGGCAGTTGTTGCCGATTCCGGCCTCGCAAAACGCGCACTCGCCGCAAGGAACGTCTGCGCCGATCGCGACGCGGTCGCCGACGGCGAATTTCGTGACGTTGGCGCCCGCCTCGACGACTTCACCGGCGATCTCGTGGCCGATGATCTGCGGCGGCTGGACGCGGTTGTTGCCGTGGTGGAAAATGCGGATGTCCGAACCGCAGACGGCGCAGGCGCGCACCCGAACGAGTACGTCGTCGGGGCCGCAGCTCGGCGTGGGGACTTCGCGGACGACCATGCGGTCGAGGTCTTCAAACAAGGCAGCTTTCATGGTTCACTCTCCTCAATCGATGACGAACATGACTTTGTTGCTGAACTCGGATTTGTCGCGCAGCATGGCGAAGGCTTCGGCGCCCTTTTCGAGCGGAAGCCGATGGGTGATAAAGGGCGAGACGTCGAGCGCCTTGGAAGCCATGGCGTCCATAGCGGCCTTCCAGTCGGACTTGGGCAGCGGGGCATAGCTCGAATTCCATGTCCCCGTGACCGTGAGTTCCTTCCGCAGGATGTCCCAGTAGGCTTTCTGGCTCAGGTGCATGACACCCGCCGGATTTCCCATCAGCACGACGCGCCCCGAAGTCCGCGCCGCGCCCAGACAGTTCATCAGCGCGGAGGATACGCCGCTTCCCTCGATGGCGAGGTCGGCGCCGCGGCCGTTTGTGACGCCGAAAACCCAATCGACCGGATCGCCCGTCGTCGTCGCATCGAAGGCGTCGGGGAAGCCGCGTTCTTTCGCGAATGCGATTTTGGCCGGATCGACGTCGATGAGAAGGGGCTTCGCGCCGCTCATGCGCGTCCAGGCGGCCAGCATGAGGCCGATGGGACCTGCGCCGAGGATCGCGACGACGTCGCCGACCTCGACCCTACCTTGCCGCAGGGCATGCAGGGCGACAGCCGCGGGTTCGCTCATGGCCGCTTCTTCAAAGCTGACCCCTTCGGGCGCGATCGAGAGATTCCAGACCGGCACGACGATCGATTCGGCAAAACCACCGTCCCGACGCGAACCGAAATAGTCGTAGTGAGCGCACTGCGCGTAGGCCCCGACGGCGCAGGCCGGACAGCTTCGGCAGGGCAAGAGAGGGAAGACGGCGGCCGTCTTCCCGACGAGGGCGGGATCGACATCGGGCGCGGCTTCGACGATCGTGCCGGCGAATTCGTGGCCGGGGATGGTCGGGAAGGAATAGGTTCCCTTCGTGAAGACGCGGGGCAGGTCGCTGCCGCAGATGCCGCTGGCCCGGATCGCGATTCGGACGGAACCGGGGCGAAGGGTTTCCAGGGGGACGTCCTCGCAGCGGAGGTCGCCGATGGCGTGGAGTACGAGTGCTTTCATGTGTTCACTTACTCTCCCAATATCGGTTGCGTGTTTCTCGAAACGTGATCTTCGTCACTAGTTTATCACATAGGGCCGCCAATAGTCGACCGATCCTTTCAGGTCGGACAGGATGCGATCTTCGAAGTCGCGGTGTTCGCGGTGGCCGATCTCGAAGTAGAGTCCGGCCTTTTCGCAGCCCGACCGCTCGAGCGCCGCGATCACTTTCTCGGGGCGAACGATGCCTTTTTCGTTGTAGGGCGAAACGAAGGGCCAGTGGTGGCTGGCATGCAGCTCGGTCTGTTGGAGGTGGACGATGGGCGAAAGCGATCCGAGCGCTTCGATCCAGGGGTAGGGGTCGCGTTCGTCGGGGTGGGGGGCGTGGCCGACGTCGAGGCATACGCGCATCGGGATGGCGCTGTTCGCGTTGACGGCGTCGAGCAGGTCGCGCGTTTCCTGTACGGTGTTGGCCATCTCACGCGGCACCGACATCGGCTCGATCAAAAGCGATTCGTAGCCGAGATCGGCGGCAAAGCGGGATAGTTCCTGCCAGCACCGGATCGCCTCGTCCAGGAGAAAGCGCCGCTTATCGGGGTTTTCGTAGGAATCGAAGGTGTAGATGCCGAAGTGCGAACCGCCCGTTACGGCGCCGAGGCGCGCGCCCATCGAAAAGAAGGTTTTGTACCAATTCATCCAGATCTTGCGCCCCTCTTCTTCAGGATGGAGGAAGAGGTTGACGCGGCAAAAGGAACTCGTGAAGATCGAGTCGACGACGAGGTCGTGCGCTTCGACGGCGCGTTGTGTCCGTTCGAGGAGATGCTCGCGGTAGGGTTCCGGATAAAAGGGGTTGATCATGTCGCCGACAAACTGGACGTAGCGCAATCCGAGCGTTTCTCCGACGACCTTCGTCCAGACTTCGGGCTCGAAGTATTTGTTGATCGCGAAGCCAAGGTTGATGCCAAGTCGTAAATCCATGTTTTCTCCTCAAATGGCGGGATGGTATGCCCATCCCGCCATGCGTTCGATATGATGTTATTTCAAGAACTCGCTCATGCCGGAGTCGGCTTGCGGATAGCCGCGGAAACGGTCGATGTTCTTGAGGTTCCAGACGAGCGGTTCGCCCAGGATGACGACGTTGTCTGCCATGATTTTGTGGCCCTCTGCGGGATAGAGAACCGGCGTCGTGCCATCCATGAAGTCAGCGGTCATGTTCTTGCCGGACAGCGGCGAGACGAAGGAACCGCTGGGGCTGTTGCCGTCGAGGACGGCGGCCGTGACGTGGAGGGTCAGGTAGCCGAGGTCAAAGGGCTGCCAGAGGACGACGGCCGACATCTTGCCTTCTTCCATGTCCTTGCGGCTGGCTTCGGGAACGGAGACGCCGACGATCTTGATCTCGCCGAGGTTGAGCTGTTCGCGCGAGGAAGCGACGGCCGGGACGGTGTTCGAGCTGAGCGCGATGATGCCGACGATCGTCTTGTCCTTGCTCAGGAGGGCTTTGATCGCGGTGTCGGCCTGGCCCTGGTCGTTGCCGGCGTAGGTGATTTCGTCGAGGATCTTGATGTGGGCGTAGTCTGCGTCCTTCTTGGCCGCGTATTCTTTTTTGATCGCGTCGAGCCAAGCGTTCTGGTTGGGGGAGTCGTTCGTCGTCGAGACGAGCGCGACGGTGGCGGGGGCGTCCTTCGTGTAGGTGGACAGGTCGCCCGCGAGGCCCTGGAGAAGCTTGATGGCGATCATGTCGCCTTCGGCCTGGTTGACGAAGTAGTCGCGGGCGTCGACTTCGACGTCAGCGTCCCAGGTGATGATTTTGATGCCAGCGTCACGCGCTTCTTTGAGCGTGTCGGCATAGCTCGAGGGATCGAGCGCCGAGACGAGGATGGCATCGTAGTCTTTGTCGATGAAGGATTGGATGTAGTTTTTCTGGTTCTGCGCCGAGCACTGCGCCATGGTGTCGCCCACCCAGGAGACGCGGATGCCGAGTTCTTCGGCGGCCTTTGCGAAGCCGCGCTCACAGGCGATGAAGTAGTCTTCCGCGACGAACTTCGGAATGACGCCGACTTTGTACTTGGCATCTTTGGGGCCGTATTCCGTGCCCGAGGTCGATCCGGTATCTCCCGTCACTGCGTCGCCGGCCGGTTCGGCGGCGGGTTCTTCGGCTTCCGCTGCGGGGGCTTCGGCTTCCGGGGCTTCGGCGTCTGCCGCAGGGGCTTCCGCCTCGGGCTGGGCCGCCGCTTCGGTGGGTTCTGCGGGGGGCGTGGATCCGCCGCACGCGGCGAAGGAGAAGGCCAGCAGGCCCGCCAGCATCAGGCTGAGTGCACGTTTCATGTTCTTCCTCCTCTTGTGTCAATGCAGTGCTACTGATACACCGCGCGCCAAAGGCGGCGGAATTGCATTCGTTAGAAGTCGATAGGGTCGGTCTGGAAAGCCCATTTCGTATAGGTCTATTGCTTGCGCGCTTTCTTGCTGTGTTCTTCGATCAGCGCAAAGCCGATCAAGCCGACGATCAGGATCGCGCCCAACACGAAGTTGAAGATGTTGCCCGAGAGGTTGAGCAGCGTAAAGCCCTTGCGCAGCACGCCGATGATCAGCGCGGAGATCAGCGTGCCCGTCATGCTGCCGACGCCGCCCGTCGTCGATGTGCCGCCCAGCACGACGGCCGTGATGACCTCGAGGTTGAGGTCAGCCCCCATGCTCGGCTTGGCGGCGCTGAGGCGACCCAGATAGACCAGGGAGGCCACCGCGCAGAGGAAGCCGCACGCCGTATAGATCCAGAACTTCAGCGCATCGGTCGAAATGCCGGCAAAGCGGATCGCGTCTTCGTTGAAGCCGAGCGCCTTGAGGCTTCGGCCGACGCTCGAACGGTTGTAGAGCACGAAGAAGATCGCGAAGAGCACGGCGATGTAGACGATCTGGATCGGCATGACCTTGCCGAACTTGAACTTGGAGAGCAGCTTGAAGCCGTCCGGAAAGCCCGTAAAGGTGTCCGATCCCGCGATGATCATCGCGATGCCGCGGTAGAGGGACATCGTTGCGAGCGTACAGACGAGGGGGGGGATGCGCGTCTTGGCGATGATGACGCCGTTGAAGGCGCCGCATGCCGTTCCGGTCAGCAGGCAGAGCGCGATCGCGAGGCCGAGGTTGCCCGTGTGGGTGTGGACGTAGCCGAAGACGATGGCGGACAGCGTCAGGTTGTAGCCCACCGAGAGGTCGATGCCGCCCGTCGTGATGATCAGCGTCATGGGCAGCGCCATGATGATCGTTTCGCCGACGATCTCGAAGACGTTGAACATGACCTTGGGCCGGAAAAAGACTGGTTCGAGTACGCCGAACGCGATCACGAGGCCGATGAGCACCACGAAAAGCGCCGTTTGGTAGGAAGCGAAGCGTTTGAGCGATCCCGTCTTCATGCCGCTATCCCTCCTTCTACGGGCGCGTCAGCCTGTTTCTTCGGATGGCGCTCGAATTTCGTGACCGTCAGGAAGACGGCGATCAGGATGATGCCACCCTGGAGCGCGTATTGGTAGTAATCCTGGTAGCCGAGGTAGATCATCGTCACCTGCATGAGGTAGACGAGGATCGCGCCGAGGATGGCGCCGATGATCTTGCCGCTGCCGCCGAGGATGCTGATCCCGCCGACGACCGACGCGGCGATGAAGATCATCTCGCGCCCGTAGGACACGGACGGCATGACTTCATTCGAGCGGGTAAATAGCAGGATGCCCGCGACGCCCAAGAGCGCGCCTTCGATCAGGTAGGTTTTGATCACCGTCATGTCGGGGTTGATGCCGGCGTAGATCGCGGCCTGGCGATGGCCGCCGGTCGCGTAGATCGCCTTGGAAAAGGGCGCGTACTTCATGAAAGCGACGAAGAAGACCGCAACGATCGCCGCGACGATGAAGACGTAGGGGACGAGGCCGGACACACGCCCGAGGCCAAACCAGGTGAAGTTGTCGTGCAGGTTCTCGATCCAACCCGCGTTGGGCAGGAAGGTCGCGTAGAAGCCGAGGTGGACTTTGGCCATCGCGAGCGTGACGACGATCGAGGGCACCTTGAGCTTGACGGAGATCAGGCCGTTCAATCCGGCGAGCAGTGCGCCGACGACGATCGCGCAGGGCGCGAACACGACGATCGAATGGCCCATCTTGGCGAGCACGCCCGCCGTGTAACCGACGAAGCCGAGTATCGTGCCGGCCGAGATGTCGATGTTGCCGGTCAGGATGACGAGCGACATGCCGATCGTGCCGACAATCATCGGCGCGACGTCGAGCATGAAGCTGAAAAGCCCGCTGACCGAGTCGAAATTCGTGAAGATAAAGAGGAAAATGAGGAAGAGCGCGACGATCAGCGCCAACACAGCTTCGCGCGTCGCGTACTTCGAGAGTTTGCTTGTTTTCATCCGGTCACCCCCTTACAGCGCCATGGAGAGCACGGCTTCCTGGCTGAATTCCGCGCGGTCCAGTTCGCCCATCTTGCGTCCGCCCTTCATGACCATGACGCGGTCGCTCATACCGAGGATCTCCGGCAAGTCGCTCGAGATCATGACGATCGAGAGCCCTTCTTTGGCCAGGCCGCTCACGATGCGGTGGATTTCGGCTTTGGCGCCGACGTCGACGCCGCGGGTCGGTTCGTCGAGGATGAGGATCTTGGGTTTGGCGGCGAGTGCGCGCGCGACCGAAACCTTTTGCTGGTTGCCGCCCGAGAGGTTGTCGGTGCGGAAATCGCGATTAGGCGCTTTGATCGACAGGCGCTTCATGTATTCGTCGCTGACGGCGTCCTCCTGCTTTTGGTCGATCACGCCCATCAGGCCCGACATCCGGTAGAGCAGCGGGAGGGAGATGTTTTCCTTTACAGACATGTCGATCACAAGGCCGTATTTCTGCCGATCTTCCGAAATGTATACGATGCCCATGTCGAGCGCCTCGCGAAAGTTCTTGAGCGCGATCGGCTTACCCTCGAGCGTCAGGCGGCCTGCGTCGGGCTTGGCGAGGCCGCATAGCGTCAGCGCGAGTTCGGTGCGCCCCGCACCGGCCAGGCCGGCCACCCCCAGAATTTCGCCCTTTCGGAGGTCGAGGTCGACGCCCTTGAGCAGATCGCCCTGCTCGATGCCCTTTGCTTCGAAGACGACATCGCCGATCGCGACGTCTTCTTTCGGGTAAAGCGTGTCGAGTGTGCGGCCAACCATCCATTCGACGAGCGTCTCTTTGGAGACGTCGGCGACGTCACTCGTCGCGACGTATTCGCCGTCGCGGATCACGCTGACGCGGTCGGCGATCTGGAAGATCTCGTCGAGGCGGTGGCTGATGTAGAGCATCGACACGCCCAAGCCTTGCAGCCGGGTGATCGTGTCGAAGAGGGTCGCCACTTCCTTGTTGGTCAGCGCGGCGGTCGGCTCGTCGAGGATGAGGATCGATGAATCGAAGGTCAGCGCCTTTGCGATCTCGACCATCTGCTTCGTCGCGACGCCCAGGCTGCTGACCAAGGCGTCGAGGTCGACCTGCATGCCGAGGCGCCCGAAGATCTCGCCCGCTTTGACGCGCATGGCGGCGTAGTCGATGATCGGGATGCCCGCCACCTTCTTTTTAAGCTCGTGCCCCATGAACATGTTTTCGAGCACCGTGAGGTCGGGGAAGAGGCTGGTCTCCTGAAAGATGATCGCGATGCCCTGTCGATAGGCGTCGTTCGGCGTCTTGACCTTGTAGGGCGCGCCGTTTAAGAGGATGTCGCCCTCGTCGGGCAGGTAGACGCCCGTGATGATCTTCATCAGCGTCGACTTGCCCGCACCGTTCTCCCCGCAGATGGCGTGAACCTCGCCCTTGCGCAGGTCCAGGCTCATCCCGTTGAGCGCCAGCACACCGGGGAAACGCTTCGTGATGTTACGAATGTCGAGTATCGTTTCGGCCATGCCATCCACTCCTTTTGGACTTGGGGGAATTCATCCCCCAAACCCCTAGCCTCAAGGGGCAAGCCCCTTGAGAATCCCATTTGAATGTCCCTCGGAAACGCAACGAATGTCGCGCGGCTCGTGCTCCATTGCTTTCCTGCGCAATGATTCGCCGAGCCTGAAAGTATCGTTGGAAAGGGATTCCAAAGGGTCTTGACCCTTTGGTCGGGGGTTGAGGCGAACAGCCTCAACGGGAATTGAACATTCTTGTTCAATTCACAGGGGTTGTGCGCTTTGCGTACAACTGCAATCCGCAGATTACTCCCTCAACGCCCGCTCAAAACGTCGCGCTCGTAGCGCTTGATGTCGTCGAGCCAGGCCTGGCGGAGGGGAACCTCGTTCTGGAGGCAGTAGTAGTCCCAGACGGCGGCAAAGGGGTAGCCTTTGAGTTCCTCCAGAAGGGCGAGGCGCGATGTGAAGTCGCCATCGTCTTCGAGTTTTTGCAGCAGCGCGTAGGGCTCAAGCTGTGCGCGAAGCGCCGCTTTGACGGCGTTTCGGCTGCCGATCACCCAGGCGGCGACGCGGTTGATGCTCGCGTCGAAGTAGTCGGTGCCGATGTGGACGCGATCCTCGTAGCCACCGCGCACGATCTGCTGCATAATCGACACGAGTTCGTCGTCGAAGGCGACGACGTGGTCGCTGTCCCAGCGGATGCCGCGCGAGACGTGGAGCAGAAGTTCCGGCACGAAGGGCAGGATCGACGAGATCTTGGCGGAGATCAGCTCGGTCGGGTGGAAGTGTCCGGCGTCGAGCGTGTAGAGCTTCTTGCGCGTAGCGGCGTAGAGCAGCGAGTATTCGTGCGACGCGACGGTGTAGCTTTCCAGGCCGAGGCCGAAGAGCTTGCTTTCGACCGAGTCTTTCGTGTGGGCTTCGGGCAGCTTTTCCGCGAAGATCGCGTCGAGCGATTCGGTCATGCGTGCGCGGGGGGCTGCGGTGTCGGCCGGCACGTCCTTGTAGCCGTCGGGCATCCAGAAGTTGTCGATGCAGCAACTGCCTTGTTTTTGGCCGATGTAGGCGGCGATGGCGCGTGCGCGTTTGCCGTGTTCGATCCAAAAGTCGCGCGTTCCTTTGTCGGCGCTGGCCAGCGAAAAGCTGTCTGCGCTCCGGGGATGGCCGTGAAAGGTCGCGTTGAAGTCGATCGGAATGCCCTTTTCGAGGCCCCAGTTCAGCCAGGTCTCGAAGTATTTGGGCTCCAGTTCGTCGCGTTCGACGACTTTGCCCTCGGTTTCGGCGTAGATGGCGTGCAGGCTGAAGCGGTGCTGTCCCGGGATGCAGGCCAGGGCGGCCTCGAAATCGGCACGCAACTCGTCAGCTGTCCGCGCGCGTCCGGGGTAGCTGCCGGTGACCGCCGTGCCGCCGCCTGCGCTCTCGCCGAAGACTTCGTAACCGCGCACGTCGTCGCCCTGCCAGCAATGGATCGAGATCGGCATGGTAGCGAGCTTTGCCATGGCGGCTTCCGCATCGACGCCGATCGCGGCGTAGAGTTCTTTGGCGTTTTCGTAATTCGCGATCGTCAGCCTTTCGACCGCGGCGTTTGCTTCGGACATGTCATTTCCTTTCTGTTTGCGCAATACGCACATTGAACGGGTGTCAGGCCCGAGATGCGGTTTGCTATGAAATCGTTGCCAAAGCTTCCCGTTCGAGCCGCGCGACCGATTGCCGGACGACGAGCTCGGTCGGCACGGAGATCTGGCAGACGTGATCGTGATCTTCGTTTGAGCGCATGCGCGCGATCAGTTGTTTCATGGCGAGCTTGGTCAGGTAGCCGATGGGCTGGGCGATGGTCGTCAGCGGCGGAGAGAGGAGATCGGCGAGCGAAATGTCGTCGAAACCCAGCACCGACAGATCCTCCGGAATGCGAAGCCCCACGTCGCGGCACCAGCGGTAGATCGAGATGGCGCAGTTGTCGTTGATCGTGAAGAGCGCCGTCGGGAGGCGCTTTTCGGTGCGCGCCCGCTCAAGCTGCTCCAGATAATCGTCGCCGAAGAATTGGTAGTGTTCGTCAAATGGGACGCCGTTTTCGGCCAGCACGCGTTTCATTTCGTCGATGCGCGCCGTCGCAGGCATGGATCGCATCGACCCGTGGCAGATGCCGATCTGGCGATGGCCCATCCGCAGCAGGTATTCGATGCCCTGGCGGACGCCGGGTTTGCAGTCGGAAATCACGCTGTCGACACCGTCGAGAAAGCCCTCCATCGTGACGATGGCGACGTCGCTTTCCCGGCAGCGGCGCATGACAGCGTTGTGCTCGGTCAGCATGTTCGCCAGGAAGATCACGCCGCCCACCCGCATCGAAAGGAGCTGGATGAGGTTCTGCTTCTCGATCTCCTTCGAGTTGTCTGAGTTCAGGCTCATCATCGCGAAGCCGTTTTCGCGGCAGATCTTTTCGATCGCGTAGAGCGCTTCGATGTAGTAGGGGTTCAGGATGTCCTGGGTGACGACGGCGATGGTCTGCGAGCTCGTGCGGAGGCTGCGCGCGATCAGGTTTGGCACATAGCCGGTCTCCTCGAGCGCTTCGAGCACGATGCGCCGCGTCTCGGGCTTCACGGATTTCGAATTGTTCAGCACGCGCGAGACGGTCGAATTCGACAGGTTGACCTTTTTGGCGATGTCCTCAATTCTCATGGGTGAAAAAACACCTGCTTCATTTTCGGCTGGGCGCCGGTTTCGGGATCCATTTCCATCGTCATGACGTCTTTCATGTATTCGTTCCAACGATCGACGATGGGACTCCCTGCCTGCGTCTTGGCGGCGAAATCGTTCCCATGGTCTGTTTCATAATAGCCGAAGAGCGTGTCGCCGACATTCCAAATGCTGTAGTTGTGGATGCCGGCATCGTTCAAGAGCGCCGTCAGTTCGGGCCAAATTTCATCGTGTCGGCGGACGTATTCGTCCCGCATGCCCGGCTTGATCGCCGCGGTCCAGGCGTAACGTTCCATGTGCAGCCCTCCTCGTTGCAAAGAAGACGATGATTGGTCTTCTTTTTCATGTCTGTAATCAAATTTTGGTGGGGTTTCGGAGACCCAAACGTTACCCGTAGATCGCGCCATGCTTCTTGCACAGGGCGATGAAGGTCTCGACGCGCTCGGGGGAGACGTCGGCCTGGATGATGTGGGCGGGGGCGATCATGTAGCCGCGGCCCGCGCCAAGCACGCGCATCTTCTCCGCGATGTCGGCTTCGAGTTCTTCGTCCGTGCCGAAGGGCAGGAGGTGCTGCTGGTCGATGGCACCCCAGAAAGCGAGGCGATCGCCGATCGCTTCTTTAAGGTCGGCGGCGTCGTGCCCCGGAACGCCGGGCTGAACGGGGTTGAAGATGTCGAAGCCCATTTCGACGAAGTCTTCGAGGAGAGGGCGGACCGCGCCGTCGCAGTGCAGGGCGAGTATGATGTCGGGCTTCGTTTCTTTGAAGACGCGGTTCATCTTGATGTAGAGCGGTTTGACGTATTTGCGGAAAAGCTCGGGCGAAATCAGAAGGCTGTTTTGCCCGCCAAAGTCGTCGCTCGGCCAGAGGACATCGACGCCGCGTTTGATCAGCTCGAGCCCCACAGCCGTCTGAAATTCCATGCAGCGTTCCATCAGGCGGACGACGTAATCTTCCTCCATCTGAAGGTCGCAGAAAAACTTTTCCATGCCAAGCAGCATCTGGGCGAGCGAGAAGATCGTCACCTCGATGTTGCCGATGATCAAATAGTCTTCTTTGTACTTCGCGACCAGTTCTTCGACCTTGTCGTAGCGTCCCTCGGCCTGCGGGTCGGGGAAAGTGTAGGCCTCGATTTCCTCGACGGTTTCGGCGTCTTCGAGGGGGCCACGGATCACATCGACGTAAACCGGACCCTGCCGCATCGTCATGCCGTATTCGTTGCGCCAGGTGCCGTCGCTTTCGGGCGCAATCGTCCACCCCTTAGGCGTCGAAGCACCACAAGTCACGACGTCGCAGCCCATCTGTAAGCGCAATTCGTTTGCGCTGATGCGCCATGTGACGTCTTCGAATATATTGTCGGTGATATCGACGGGGAGGCCGTACTTCGCAGAAAACGTTTCGATGTGCTGGCGGCAAAGTTCAAACTGGACCGGTACACGGTCGGGATTTCCATCGATGATGCGGAGCGCTTTGAGGACCCGTTCTCTCGGCTTCATGCGATCTTCCTTTCCGGTTGTGCGCGGCGGCACTATGCAATTTTTGTGTTGTCGAATGGAGTGGGTTCCGAATGATGTGAGACGAGTTCATGGTATCGTTACCATAAGATTATTATACGAAGTCACAGCCCCATTGTAAAGCGTTTTTTCCTGTCAAAAAAGAGCAGGGCCGCAACTAGGCCCCGCTCACATGGTGGACGATCGATGGCTACCAAACACGACGCGTGCGGGGTCAGCGGATCAGGATCAGCGCCCAGACCGTCCATGCATCGCTTACATCGGCGGCATGGGCCAGCCCGAGTGTCTCATATGTGGGATCGAGCATGAGGGCGCGGTGGGGCGCGGCATGCATGAGCTGCCGGAAAGCGCCTTCTACGGTCGTCGGCCCTTTGGAAAGGTTTTCACCGGCCGCGCTCCAGGGGCAGCCGACGTCGTCGAGTGCCGTCCGAAAGCTGCTACCGTCGGGGCGCGTGTGGTCGAAAAGAACGGCCGCTTCCTGCGCGCGAAGGGCGGCCGCCTGGTTGACGAGCGCGTTCGTTTGTAGCGCGGCGGCGCCGACTTCGGCGCGTTCGGCATTGATCAGTGCGAGCATTTCGTCGATGTCGGACAGGTAAGGCGTCGGTGTGGCAGTGCGGATCGGCGTGAAGGTGAACTGTGGCCGCGGGGCCGGTAGGTAGACCGAAGCGCCGACCGGCCAGACCGGCCCATTTCCCGCGGGCAAGTAAACCGTTTCGCGCCCTGTCGTCGCGCTGTAAACGGTTTGCGGATAGGCGATCGGCGCGTTCATCCAGGGCGGCGCACCGATGATCGTGCTGTGATCGGGGGCGGCGGACGGCGAAGCTTGTTGCACAACGGGCGGCGATGCCGCAGCTTCGACCACCCTTCCATCGAGTTGGAGCGCCTCTTTTTTGACGTATCCGCGTTTGCCGGAGCGCGTCATGACGGCGTAGTAATCCGGCGTCTGGGCGACGACCGCGAGGGGCGCGCCCTCGACGAGCCACACCCAGGCGTGGTCGGGATGGTCGTCGGCGACTTTGTAGAGAATGACGCGCTCGGTCGTGACAGCAGTCAGCGGATGGGCGGCGATGGGCGTGGACAGTAGCGCGAAAAACACGGCGAACGACCCGCCGATGAGGACGCCCAGGGTATGCCGTCTCTTCGGGCGGCCAGAGGGAGGTTCTTGCATGCGCGTGCTCTCCTATCAAAAGTGCAAACATTTAAAGCGCAAATATCACATATAAAACCACTATCATTATAGCACATCATACGATAAAATGGACCGTTCCATACAAAAAAAGCAGCCCGTAAGCCGCTTTTCGCAAATCAATTGGTCGCATACGCACAATCACCCGATCATGAGCCGGAACGGAAGCCGGATTGCGCGGTCGCCTCGTCGATTTTGATCATCTCGGTCAGCCTCGAAGTGGCCGGACCGTCGGGCGAGGCGTCGTGCCAGAGACCGACCAGCCCCATGCCCATGCTGTAGACCTTGCATTCGTCACTCTCTTCGCCCATGACCAACACGAAAGCGCTGTCCACCGTTGCGCCGAGCGAGTAGTCGCCATCGACCTCGACGCGGATCAGCTGGTTGGCGTCCCAAGCCGAACCCGTCTCCATGGTGACGGGCAGCGCGAGTTTGCTGTCTTCGAAGTTGAGGTCGTTGACCGTGCGGAGGCCGTCGGCGTCGAAGAAATAGTGCGTAAACTCGCTGGGCTTATCGACGCGGTAGACGGTCGACAGGTAGCCCGCGGGCATGTCCCGCAGCGCCACCGAATTGTATTCGACCGATTCGACGATGCCGTCCTCGCCTCGCAGTTCAAAGGTCATTTGAAAGTTCGGCGTGGGCGCATACTGTGCAGCGATGTTTTCGGCGGCGGGCAGGGCGGGCGCTTCGGCAGCGTCTTCCGCTGTTTCGGGCGCGGCGGGACTCTCCTCGACAGCCGGTTTGGGCGTCGTCGTCTCGACGATCGTCATCTGCGTTTCGGGCGCTGCCGCCTTACCTTCGACGGTCGTCTCGACGGGCGGGGCCTTGGCCTGGCAAGCCTGGAGCAAAGCGAGGACGAAAAAGATCGAAAGAGCCGCCAAAGGGCGCTTTCGAAGGGGGGGCAGAGGCAAGGGGCGTTTCATTGCAATCCCTCCTGGTCGTCTGGGTGTCGCGCGACGGCTTCGCAATATACGAATCGTGGAGATTTACAAATTTTGCGTCAAATTTTTACAAATTCAGTATAGCACAATGTGCCAAGCATCGCAAATGTCGGAGAGCCTGTTTCGTATCCCACCGGAAGCCTTTTGTGATTCTTTCCGTCAAGCACGGCCTTCAATCCGTTTTCCGATCTTCCTTGGCGCGAAAACTTGTCATCGCGCTCGAATCGCGATATAATATTAGATTGGAACAAGCGCTAGACGCGCGGCCCATTGTGCGCCGCGATTGGAGAGAATACCCATATGGAACGCAAAGACCTACGCAACATCGCCATCATCGCACACGTCGACCACGGCAAAACGACCCTCGTCGACGCCCTTCTCCGCCAAAGCGGAGTCTTCCGCAAAAACGAGAACGTCGCCGAACGCGTCATGGACAGCAACGACCTCGAGCGCGAACGCGGCATCACGATTTTGGCCAAAAACACCGCCGTTCATTACGGCGAAACGAAGATCAACATCGTCGACACACCCGGCCACGCCGACTTTGGCGGCGAAGTCGAGCGCATCCTGATGATGGTCGACGGCGTGCTGCTGCTCGTCGACGCCTTTGAAGGCTGCATGCCCCAAACCCGTTTTGTATTGAAGAAAGCCCTCGGCCTGCGCAAAAAGGCCGTCGTCGTCGTCAACAAGCTCGACCGCGCCGAAGCCCGCCCCCAGGCCGTCGTCGATGAGATCATCGACCTCTTTATCGAACTCGGCGCAGATGACGACCAGCTCGAATTCCCCGTCGTCTTTGCCAGCGGGCGCGACGGCTTTGCCACCCTCGACCCCGACGAACTGACGACCGACATGAAACCTCTCTTTGAAACCATCCTCAAAGAGATTCCCGCGCCGACCGGCGAGATCGACGCACCGCTCCAACTGCTCTTTTCCAGCCTCGACTACGACGACTACGTCGGCCGCATCGGCATCGGACGCGTCGAACGGGGACGCGTCACGTCGGGACAACCCGTCGCGCTCTGCATGGACGACGGCAGCGTCAAAAACGTCAAGATCAGCAACCTCTACCAGTTCGAGGGCCTGAAGCGCGCCGAAGTCGAATCGGCGGCGCTCGGCGACCTCGTCGCCGTATCGGGTATCAAAGAGCTCAACATCGGACAAACGGCCTGCGACGTCGATCACGTCGAGCCGCTGCCCTTCGTTCACATCGATGAACCGACCGTGTCGATGACCTTCCTCGTCAACGACGGCCCCATGGCCGGCAAAGAGGGCAAGTACGTCACAAGCCGCAACATCCGCGAACGCCTTTACAAGGAGATCGAAACGAACGTCGCCATGCGCGTCGAGGACACCGATTCGACCGACGCTTTCAAGGTGTCGGGGCGCGGCGAGCTCCACCTGTCGATCCTCATCGAACAGATGCGCCGCCAGGGCTATGAACTCTGCGTCTCCCGCCCCCGCGTCATCTTCAAGGAGATCGACGGCGTCCGCTACGAACCCATGGAGCGCCTCGTGATCGACGTGACCGATGAATTCGTCGGCACCGTGATCGGCAAGCTCGGCACGCGAAAGGGCGAGATGATCAACATGACGACCGACGCCAACGGCTCGGTTCGCCTGGAATTCCGCATCCCCGCCCGCGGCCTCATGGGTTACCGCAGCGAGTTTTTGACCGACACCAAGGGCAACGGCATCATGAACCAGATCTTCGACGGCTATGAACCCTTTAAGGGCGACGTCTCCGATCGGGGACGGGGTGCGATCATCGCCCACGAAGCGGGCGAATCGACGGCTTATGGCCTCTACAACGCCCAGGAGCGCGGCGATCTCTTCATCGGCGCGGGCGTGCCTGTCTACGAGGGCATGATCGTCGGCCGCAGCGCCAAGGGCGAAGACCTCGTCGTCAACGTCTGCAAAAAGAAGCACGTCTCCAACACCCGCGCTTCCGGCTCGGACGAGGCGCTCAAGTTGACGCCGCCCCTGCAATACAGCCTCGAACAGTGCCTCGAATTCATCGCCGACGACGAACTCGTCGAGGTGACGCCCAAGAGCGTCCGCATGCGCAAACGCATCCTGAACAAGGACCTCCGCGCCAAAGCGCGCAAACCCGCATAAGTCCCTCTCTCAACACCGCAATCCTGCAACGTGAAAGGAGACCCGCTCATGAAACCGTCAAAGATCTTGCGGAGCGGCTTGGCCTTCGCGATGGCGCTCTGCTGCGCCACCTCTGCCCTGCCCGCACACGCCGCAACCGCTACGGCCCCCCCGACAATCGCTTCGTTCTTTAAGCAGTTCAACGCCAAGGTGGCCAAGCTGCCACAGACGACCTACAAGGGCATGAAGCTCACGAGCTACGGCGTCAAAAGCGACAAGGTGAGTTTCTCCATCAACGGCGCACCCAGACAGGGCTACGTACAATCGACCACGATGAAAGCCAGCTACACCGGACGCATGAACGACGACAAGGCCATACTCGAAATGACCATGACGGCCGTCCCCAAAAAGGATGCCGACGCCGTCAAGGACAGCTACACCGAAGAATGGACGACGGCGGCTACCCTCATGCTGACATCGCTCTTTCCCGACGCCACCGACCAGGACGCCCGCAATCTCATGCAAAACGAGATCGGCATGCCGATCGTCACAGGGGGCATGCTCGGCCTGACCCAGGCGCGCGAATTCTCGGGTCCCTTCGGCGGCCATGCGATCGTCGCGCGCGGAGAACGCGGTGACAAGGGCATCGTCACGCTGACCGTCGCGGTCGCCTCGGGTTCCGACGCCGACACCGCCGCGGGGACGAAGCTCGTCGCGGGCAAAAGCGTCACCGTCTCGGTCGGCGCACCCTTCTACCTCGACCTGACCTCCAACGCCGGTACAGGTTACGTCTGGGAGTACAACAGCAGCGGCCCCGGTACCTGCCGCCTCGTCGGGGTATCGAACGTCGCCAGCGCCAACCTGCCCGGCGGCAGCCAGACCGAACGGTGGAGCTTCACGGCCACACGCATCGGCAAACTGACGCTGCAATTCAGCCTGTCGCGCAGTTGGGAAGGCTTCCAAAAGGGCGACCAGGTGCAAACCTTCACCGTTAACATTGTCAAGTAAGCAAGCACCCCCAAAGTGGCCGCAAGGCCACTTTTTGGATCCCAAAGGATGCATCGCACAGCTTCCGCGAAATTGGCGCGGACGGTTTACGATCCGAGGCGATTTGGTATATAATGATAGACATTGCTGAAATGGAGGCGTTCGCGCTATGCCACAACACGAAGGCCATCGAATCGCCTCGGTCGCGCCGGGGTCGATCGCGGCTGAACTCGGCCTCGAAGCAGGTGACATCCTCCTCGCGATCGACGGCCGACCCGTGATCGACCGCATCGACTACGAAATGTTCTGCGCGGAGGAATCGCTCCGCCTCACCGTCCGCGACCACCGCAGCGGCCAAGAATCCGTCTGTGAGGTCGAAAAAGACAGCTTCGAAGACCTCGGCCTCGCCTTCGACGACTACCTCATGAGTCCGCAGCGATCCTGCGCGAACCGCTGCCCCTTCTGCTTCGTCGATCAACTCCCGGGCGGCCTCCGCGAGAGCCTCTACGTCAAGGACGACGACTGGCGCATGAGCTTCCTCGCCGGAAACTTCGTCACGCTGACAAACGTCCCCGACGTCGAACTTGCCCGCATCGTCGAACGCCGAGTATCCCCGCTCTTCGTCTCCGTCCAGGCCACGGAGCCCGCGCTCCGAAACGAATTGCTCGGCAACGACCGCGCCGGACGCATCATGCATCAACTTCGCACGCTCGCCGACGCCGGACTGCGCTTCCATGCGCAATTCGTGCTCTGCCGTGGCCGCAACGACGGACAGGCGCTCGAACGCTCGATCGAAGACCTGATCGCGCTCTTTCCTGCGCCGATCAGCGCCGCCGTCGTTCCGGTCGGCCTGACCCAGCATCGGAAGGGATTGGCCGACGTTCAGCCCTACGATTGCGCGAGCGCCAACGCCCTACTCGACCAAATCGAGCGCTGGCAAGAACGCTGTCTGCGCGATCTCGGCACAGTTTTAATCCACGCCGCCGACGAATTCTACATCCTCGCCGATCGCCCTTACCCGAGCGCCGAACGCTACGAAGGTTATCCCCAGATCGAAAACGGCGTTGGCATGCTGCGAAAGTTCGAAGACGAGCTCGACGAAGCGATCGCCGAAGGCTTTGTGCCACCCGGTCGCGCATCGGGCCAACGCTTTCTCATCGCGACGGGCCGTTCCGCCGAACACTGGCTGCGAAAGCAAGCCGCTCGTGCCGCCGCCCACACCGGAGCTGCCGCCGACGTCATCGGTATCGACAACGATTTTTTCGGCCGAAGCGTCACGGTCGCGGGGCTTCTGGCCGGTTGCGACCTGCTGCGTTCACTCCGCCAAAAGGCGCTTTCGGACTACGCCGCCGTGCTCATCCCCGACACCATGCTCAGGGAAGGCGAAGACGTCTTTCTCGACGGCATGACGCTCGCCGACTTGCAAGTCCAGCTCCCGATCCCCATCCGCGCCATTCCGACGCTCGGCGAATCGTTTTTGCAGGCGCTTTCGGGATGATTGCGCGAGACCGATGCCAACACTCACTTCCAGAATAAAAACGTCCGAATGAGATTCTTAAGGGTCCCTGACCCTTAAGCGGGGTTTGGGGTGGAACCCCAAAAAAGAAAGGGATTGTCCATGCCGAAACCACTCGTCGCCATCGTAGGGCGACCCAACGTGGGGAAGTCCACGCTGTTCAACAAGCTGACAGGAAAGCGAATCGCGATCGTCGAGGACACGCCGGGCGTGACGCGCGACCGCATCTATGCCGACGCCGAGTGGCTCGACCGCTCGTTTACGCTGATCGACACCGGCGGCATCGAGCCGGACTCCGAGGACGAGATGCTCCAGCAGATGCGCCGTCAGGCGGAGCTCGCCATCGAGACGGCTGACGCGATCATCTTCATGACCGACGCAAAAGAGGGTGTCACGCCTGCCGACCAGGACGTCGCCGACATGCTGCGCAAGTCCCGCAAGCCGATCGTGCTGGCCGTCAACAAAGTCGATCACGCCAACCGGATCGATGAAAGCTATGAGTTTTACGCGCTCGGCATCGGCGATCCCTTCGCGATCTCGGCCAGCCAAAAACTCGGCCTGGGCGACATGCTCGACGCCGTGATCAAGGACTTTCCCCCCAGCGAACCCGACGACTTCGACGAAAACAAGCCGATCGAGATCGCCGTCGTCGGCAAGCCCAACGTCGGCAAAAGCTCGCTCGTCAACGCCATGCTCGGCGAGGAACGCAGCATCGTTTCCGATGTCGCCGGCACGACGCGCGACTCCCTCGACACCCCCTTTGCCCACGAAGGCAAAGACTACGTGCTGATCGACACCGCCGGCATTCGCCGAAAGCGCGCGATCGAAGACGCCACCATCGAGCGCTACAGCGTCATCCGCTCGCTCGCTGCGGTGCGCCGCTGCGACGTCTGCCTGATCGTCATCGACGCCGAACAGGGCATGAGCGAGCAGGACGTCAAAATCGCCGGATACTGCGACGAAGAGGGCAAGGCGTCCATCGTCGTGATCAACAAGTGGGACAAGATCGAAAAAGACACCTTTACGATCGAACGCTTTAAGAAGGACATCTCGACCGATCTCGCCTTCATGAACTACGTTCCGCAGATCACGATCTCTGCCCTCACGGGACAGCGCGTCCACAAGGTGCTCGGCCTCGTCGACGAGGTCTACGCCCAAACCACACGCCGCATCACGACGGGCCTTCTCAACGACGTGCTCGACGAAGCGGTCAGCCTCGTCGAACCCCCCAGCGACAAGGGCCGCCGCCTCAAGATCTACTATGCCACCCAGGTCGCGATCCGGCCGCCTTCCTTCGCCTTTTTCGTCAACGACCCCGCCATCGTCCATTTTTCCTACCTCCGCTACCTCGAAAACTACCTCCGCAAGAGCTTCCAGCTCACGGGCACGCCGATACGGCTCTTTTTGCGGAACCACAAAGAGGGGGAACGATAGGGGGACGCGTTGGGGGATGCCATCCCCCAAACCCCTGGCCAAAGGGTCTTAGACCCTTTGGAATCCCAATCTAACGTTATTCTTCGGCAATTCCGCGACGCCCGTCAAACCGATTTTTGGAGTCGGCTACGGATGACGTTGTAGGAAATCCCATTTCGGCATCTTTGTTTTGTGGGAGGATTTGAAATGCTCGCCATTCGAATCGTCGTCAGCGTCATCGCGGCCTACTGCCTCGGCAGCATCGCGAGCGCCATCATACTCAGTAAGAGCGTCTTGCACCAAGACATTCGCGGCTTTGGGTCGGGATCGGCGGGCGCGACGAACATGTTTCGCACCTTTGGCGCCAAGTGGGGCGCGATCACACTGATCGCCGACGCGCTGAAGGGCTACCTCGCGTATTGGCTGGCCTACTGGATTGGCGGCGCAACACAGGGCGGAACGACAGCTTATCTCTGCGCGTCGCTCGCGGGCATGGCCGCCATCGCGGGGCACAACTGGCCAATTTTTTACGGCTTCAAGGGAGGCAAGGGCATCGCCGTATCGCTCGGCGTCATGCTGGCCGTCCATCCGTCGGTGGGCTTGCTCTGCCTCGTCGTCGGCCTCGGGCTCGCCTTCACGACGGGCTATATGTCGATCGGCTCGCTCGTCGCGCTCGGCATCGTATTCATCGACGTCTTCTTCGTCGCGCCCTGGCCGCATAAACTGCTTTTGCTCTTCATCGTCGTGCTCGACACCCTCCAGCACCGCGCCAACATCGTCCGGCTGCTCCAGGGCAAAGAAAACCGTGTCGTCGCGACTTCGCTTTTCGACAAGCTCCGCGGCTCCAAAAAGACAAGCGGACGCGATCTCAAATAGGGAAATTTGCAGGAGGAATGTGTGATGCGATACTTGAGCACGCGCGGCGCGTCCGGATCCCATGTGAGCGCGGCGCAAGCCATCGTCCAAGGGCTCGCGCCCGACGGTGGCCTTTTCGTGCCCGAAAACTTTCCCCGCCTGACATGCGACGCGATTTCGCAAATGGCCGGACAAAGCTACCAGCAGGTCGCGAAACGCGTCATGGGCCTTTACCTCGATGAATTCTCGGCAGTCGAACTCTCCGCCATGGTCGATGCCGCCTATACCGACAACTTTGACGACAGAGCGATCGCGCCTCTCGTCCCCATCGACGAACGCGAATCGATACTCGAGTTGTTTCACGGCCCGACGCTCGCCTTTAAGGACATGGCGCTCCAGATGCTGCCACGCCTGCTGCGCGCCTCGATCGACAAGACGGGCGAAACCCAGGACGTCCTGATCCTCGTCGCGACGAGCGGCGACACCGGAAAGGCCGCGCTCGAAGGCTTTGCCGACGCGCCTGGCACCGGCATCGTCGTCTTTTATCCGAAGGACGGCGTCTCTCCGGCGCAGGAGCTTCAAATGCGCACACAAGCCGGCCGCAACGTCGGCGTCGTTGCCGTGGAAGGCAACTTCGACGACGCCCAAACCGGCGTGAAGCGCATCTTCTCCGACCCAGATTTCGCAGAGGATCTCGCCGCCAAAGGCTATCGCTTGTCGAGCGCCAACTCGATCAACTGGGGTCGCCTCTTGCCGCAGATCGCGTACTACGTCTGGAGCTATACCCAGCTCCTCGCGCAGAGACGCATCGCGTCGGGCGACGAAGTGAATTTCGTCGTACCGACCGGCAACTTCGGCAACATCCTCGCCGCCTACTACGCCAAACGCATGGGGCTGCCCGTCCACAAATTGATCTGTGCGTCCAACCGGAACAACGTCTTGACCGACTTCTTTCGGCGCGGCGACTACGACAGGAACCGCCCCTTTTATAAAACGAGCTCGCCGTCGATGGACATCCTCGTTTCTTCCAACCTCGAACGCCTGCTCTTCGAACTCTGCGATCGCGACGCTTCGACCGTCGCCCGTTGGATGCAAGAGCTGAATACCGGCGGCCGCTACGCCATCAACGATGCCCTGCGCGGTACGCTCGAACGCGACTTCTACGCCGACTGCTGCGACGAAGACGCCGCCGCGCAGACGATCGGCCGCCTTTGGCGCGACAAGCAATACTTGCTCGACACCCATACCGCCGTCGCGCAGGCTGTGTACGAACGCTACCAAAGCGACACAGCCGACAATCGGCAGAGCGTCATCGTCTCGACCGCCAGCCCGTACAAGTTCGCCTATGACGTGCTCATGGCCGTCGACCCCGCGGCCACCGCCAACCCGCGCGATCCCTTCGAGGCCTCCGATTCCCTCGCCGCTTGCACGGGCAGCGCCGTTCCCGCGCGCATCGCCGCGCTGAAGTGCGAGACGATCCGCCACGAGGACAGCTGCGGGAATGACGGTATGGCGGAAGCCGTGAAGCAAGTCATTTCGCGATTCGTCTAGGAAACGTTGGGCGCACCCTGACCCATCAAAGGGGTCAAATTGTGCGCTCGAATACGGGTGCAATCTTTTTTGGAAGAATTCTTGAGGAGATAGAGATATGGAAACGTCGAAACGTCCCGTCGTCTTTAGCGGCATCCAACCGTCCGGCGTGTTGACGCTGGGCAATTACATCGGCGCGCTGCAAAACTGGGTCGAGCTCCAGGACGCCTACGAGTGCTTTTACTGCGTCGTCGACCTGCACGCGATCACCGTCCGCCAAGACGCTGCCGAATTGCGCCGCCGTTGCGTCAGCACGATGGCGCTCATGATCGCTTGCGGCGTCAACCCGGAAACAAGCGTCCTCTTTCAGCAGTCGCACGTCAGCGCCCACCCCGAACTGGCCTGGGTGCTTGAATGCCATACCTACCTCGGCGAATTGAGCCGCATGACGCAGTTCAAAGACAAATCTGCCCGACACAGCGACAACGTCAACGCCGGCCTCTTTTGCTACCCCGTCCTCCAAGTGGCCGACATCCTGCTCTACCAAGCCCATGCCGTGCCCGTCGGCGAAGACCAACGCCAACACCTCGAACTGACCCGCGACGTCGCGATCCGTTTTAACAACCACTACGGCGATACCTTTGTCGTGCCGGAATGCCTCGTGCCCAAGGTCGGGGCGCGCGTCATGAGCCTACAGGAACCCGACAAAAAGATGAGCAAGTCCGACGACAACGAGAACGCCTTTATCACCCTGCTCGACCCGCCCGACCTCATCGTCCGCAAGGTCAAGCGCGCCGTCACCGACTCGGACGCCGAAATCCGCTTTTCGGAAGACAAACCCGGCGTCTCCAACCTGCTCTCGATCTTGTCGGCCTGCTCGGGCCAGTCGATCGAAGCGTGCGTGCAGTCCCTCTCCGGCAAAGGCTACGGCGATCTGAAATCCGCCGTCGCCGACGCCGTCGTCGCGACGCTCGAACCGATTCAGAAACGCTACCACGAGATCCTCGCCGACAAAGCCTACTGCAACGAGGTTATGAAATCGGGCCGCGATCGCGCCATGCACGTCGCCAACAAGACCCTCGCCAAAGTGTATAAGAAGGTCGGCCTTGCACCCTGGGAGATCTAGGAATCCAAACAGAGAGGGAAGCTATGAAGCTCGAACATGTCGCGATTTGGACGAAGCAGCTCGACGAGCTGAAAGACTTCTACGTCAAGTATTTCGCTGCCACACCGAACGACAAGTACCGCTCCGACAAGGACTTCAAAGGCCACTTTGAATCCTACTTTTTGACCTGCGATTCCGGCGCGCGGCTGGAACTCATGCGCCTGCCGAGCGTCCCCGACGGCATCAACGCCAACGGACACGAAGCGATCGGCCTGACCCACATCGCTTTTTCCGTCGATACGAAAGAAGACGTCGATGCCCTCGCCGCGCGTTTTCGAGCCGACGGCATCGCCCTCGTCAGCCCGCCACGCATGACAGGTGACGGCTATTACGAATGCTGCGCACTCGACCCCGACGGAAACCGCGTGGAAGTCACGACCATACCGTAATGGGATCGACACTGGAACCCGAACCCCCTCAACGAAACCCTCGCCCTCAAGGTGGCGAGGGTTTCGGGGATGCCGAAGGCATATGAGAGTTCTTTTGTTACTTTTCTTTCAAGAAAAGTAAAGAAAAAAGAAAGGCACTTCCATGCTCGAACTCACCCCCGACGCATACAAGGAGCACATCCGCGCGAAGCTCGCCGAGCTGCCCGACAGCCCGGGCGTTTACATGCACAAAAACCAGCGCGGCGAGGTGCTCTACGTCGGGAAGGCCGTGTCGCTCAAAAACCGCGTGCGATCCTACTTCCAGTCCCCCAAGAACCACCCGCCGAAAACGCGCGCGCTCGTCGCCAACATCGTCGATTTCGAGTACATCCTGACCGACAGCGAGACCGAGGCGCTCACGCTCGAAAGCAACCTAATCAAGGCCAAGCGCCCGCGCTATAACATCCTGCTCAAGGACGACAAGACCTTTCCCTACGTGCGCATGGACGTCAAAAACCCGTTTCCGCGCGTCGAGCTGACGCACAAGCTGCGAAACGACGGCGCGAAGTACTTCGGGCCCTACCTGTCGAAGTACGCCGTGCGCGAGGCGCTCGAAACGGTGCGCGATGTCTTTCCGCTCCGCACTTGCAAAAAAGACATCGAACGCGCCATCGCCCGCAAGGAAAGGCCCTGTCTGAATTATCACATTGGCAAGTGCATCGCGCCCTGCTCCGGCAAGGTCGCGCCGGAGGCTTACCGCCAAATCGTCGATCAAGTCGCGCACTTTCTCGACGGCAATACCGATGAGGTCATCGCCCGATTGCGCATCGACATGGCCCGCGCCGCCGACGAGATGCAGTTCGAAAAGGCCGGACAGATACGCGATCGGATGCGCGCGATCGCCTTGATCAGCGAGAAGCAAAAGGCCATCGCCGCCAACACCGACGAGCGCGACATCTTCGCCTTTGCGCGGCTCGGCATGGACGCCACGGTCTACGCGCTTTTCGTTCGGGGTGGGCGCATCGTCGCGACGGAGCACTACAGCATACTCGCCGGTGACGATAGCCCCGAAGACGTCATGAGTTCGTTCTTGAAGCAGTTTTACGGCGAGGGCGCCTATATCCCGAAAGAAGTCGCCCTGCGCGACCTGCCGCCTGACGCCGACGCGATCGCGGCCTGGCTCTCGGAGCGTCGCGGCAACAAAGTGACGCTCTTTTCGCCCCAACGCGGCGACAAGAAAAAACTCTGCGACATGGCCGAAAAGAACGCGGTCGAGACGCTCGAAAAGTTGGCCGCCGGAAAGCGCCGCGAATGGGAACGCAGCGAAGGCGCGCTGCGCGATCTGGCGACGGCGCTCGGCCTCGAAGAACTGCCGCAGCGGATCGAAGCCTTTGACATTTCCCACACGGCCGGTACCGATCCGGTGGCGTCGATGGTCGTCTTTGTCGACGGCAAGGCGGCCAACAAGCTCTACCGCCGTTTTCGCGTCAAAACCGCGACGAACGACGACTACGCTTCGATGCGCGAGGTGCTAACCCGCCGTTTCACCCGCGCGGTCGAAGCGCGTGCCGCTGGAAGGAAGGACGATTGGGCGGCCTTGCCCGGCCTGCTTTTGATCGACGGCGGCAAGGGCCAACTGAACGCCGCGCTCGACGCGCTGCACGAACTGACGCTCTACGAAGGGCAGGACCTCGAGGTCGCCGGACTTGCCGAGCGGCTCGAAGAACTCTTCGTACCCGGGCAGAGCGAGGCCATCCTGCTCGAAACGGGTTCGCCGGCACTCCACCTGCTCCAACGCGTGCGCGACGAAGCCCATCGCTTCGCGATCAGCTACCATCGCAGTCTGCGTCAGAAAAACGCGCTCTTCTCCCGCCTCGACGAGATCCCCGGCATCGGACCGAAAAGGCGCAAGGCGCTCTTCCAAGCCTTCGTGTCGATCGACGCCATCCAAGCCGCCACCGAAGAAGAACTCCGAAAGGCGCCCGGCATGGACACACGCAGCGCAAGCGCCGTCTACGCCTATTTCCACGCGGCGGAAAACGGCGAAACACCCCGCGACAAGGCAGATCGCGAACCGTCCTGAAGGTTGTGAGCACTGCCTCGTGTAAGAACCTGTATCCACAGGGGGGAGCACTCGCTTGGCGGCCGTTCTTCCGCCCTGTAAATATAGGCTCTCAAAATGTAGCGACAAAGTGGCCTTGCGCCACTTTTTTTGATGTCCAAAGGTGGGCAAGGCCGTTCAAAATCATTTCAAAAACAGGCGGAGGGTGGAGCCAAAGAGGAACACAGTGTGGGAAAGGCACCGATTTCTGTACCTGCCACTGTGCACGATGCAAGTGCTGATAGAAAGTTGACGATTCTTGTGAAACCCAGTTGAATTATAGTTTCATTTATGGTAGTGTATAAGTAGGTTATGCCCTTATTTTTACAAATTAAGTGTAAAAATGGAAATTTAATCTATGTGAGGCTTGCAAAATGATGATGGGAATACGCAAACACCTGCTCGCGTCGTTGGGAGCAGTGGGGCTCGCCCTGCTCTTGACGGCCTATGCCGCTCCAGCCGCCTGGGCTGCCCCGGCTGCTCCGCTCGCGCGAACACACCAGCAATCGGATGGATCGACGATCGCCGTCTACCAGGCGGGCGACGAGTTCCTCCACTGGATGGAAGACGAAAATGGCAACCTGATCGCGCTCGCCCCCGATGGCGACTACCACCTCGCGACCTGGACGGACGATGGACCGGTTGCGACGAATGCCATGCCCGAAAGCAATCGACTACGGGCCAAGAACGCGCAGACTTCGAGCGCACGACAGGAGATCCCCGAGATTTTGCGGCAAAAGGTCGCCGAACGCCGCGCATCCCATGCCCAAGCGCGTCCAAAGCTCAAGAGCAGCGCCGCCTCGTCCCTGATGGCACCCTCGGCTCAGACGACGAAACAGATCCCCGTTCTGGTCATTTACGCTTTCCCGAACGATGTCAGTGCCATCCCGACCGTTCCCAACAGCTACATTGAAAGCTTGATCTTCGATCAAAGCCAATCTGCGCTCTCGCTGAGCAACTACTACTACCAGCAGACTTACGGCAAGATCCGCCTCGTGCCTGCCGTTACGGCGCATCAGGTGCTCACCGTCAACCTGGGCATGCCGCACGCCGGCGTCAATTCCGCCTTGACCAACTGCTTTGCCGAAGCCAACATGGAAAAGGCGCTCGAACTCGCTTTTCAACAGATCGACCCGGTCAACTACGACACGAACCACGACAGGCTGATCGAAAACGACGAGTTGAGCGTGATCATTCTGCTGCACGGCTACGATTATTCTTTCAACCAGACCCAGACCCCGGGCGTGTGGGCGCACTCGTCGCTGATCGATGAAAAATTCCCCGTTACGAATGCGCAAAACGTCTCCTACGACATACAGGGCTATTGCATGGTCGGATCGACCTTCTATGAAAATGCCCAGAACAAATACGTCACCCTCGGCCCGATCGCCCACGAATTCGGCCATCTCGCGTTCGACTTCGAAGACCTCTACGACATTGCCACCACCATCACACCGCTTCCCTTCGTCGACGACTGGTCGCTGATGTGCACCGGCACCTGGAGCCGTGGAAGCGCGAGCGAACGCATGGGCGAGCGCCCGTCTGGCCTCGACGCCTACAGCCTCACCCGCTGGGGCATCATCGCACCCAAAACCGTCAACGAAGCGATCGGCGAGACGCTCGATTCGCGCAACCTGAACGGCACGGCCTCGCCCGACGACGCGATCATCAAAGTGCCCGCGGGCGCCGCCAACCAGTATTACCTGCTCCAGACCCGCAACAGTGCCGATCTCTTCGACCGTTCGGCCTTCTATATCGGTGAGCTCTACGGCGCCACCAAGGGCTACACGGGCACCGTTCCCAACAGCGAAAAGGCCGGCAAGACCTCGGGCGTCATCGTCTACCACGTCGCCGAGATGGCGAGTCACTACGGCAACGATTCGTCGAGCATGTTCCCGATCGTCACGGTCGAGGAGGCGCACGGCGGCACCCAGCACCTGTTGACCTTCAATTCCTCCATCCTGCGCAGCAACGACCTCGCCGACCTCTACGGCGCGACCTTCAAGGACCTCGACGGCAACAGCAGCCCCAGCACGAAAGTCCACACGACGGCCGGACGCAACACCGGCGCGGCCATGGCGCGCATGCTCGACATCCGCATGGGAAGCGGCGGCGGATACCTCGTGGACATCAACCCCGTCGCGCCCAACTTCCGCGATTCCGATGGCACGGATAAGTCCATCGCTACGGACACGACCGCCGTTTCAGCCGCGGTCGGGAGCGCAAACGTCTACGACGCCGACGTCAAACTTTCGAAGGGAACCCGCCCAATCCAGTACAGCCTGGACGCGGCCTCGGTTTCCGCCGGATTCAGCATCGATCCGGACACCGGCAAGATCTCGCTCAACGGCGGCGTGAGCGCCGGAAGCCACACGCTCACCGTGCTCGCCGATAACAAGCCGAGCCAGCCTTCTAACCCCAATTACCCGAAAGCGACCCTGACGGTCACGGTCTCGGTCGGCAGCGGGCTCGCGATTTCAACGACATCGCTTCCGGCCTGCACGGTCGGCGCCAATTACAGCCAGACGATCGCCGCAACGGGCGGTACAGCGCCGTATAGCTTTGCCGTCACGTCGGGGGCACTTCCGGCTGGTTTGACGCTGAACACCAGCACGGGCGCGATCACAGGGACGCCGGCGACGAGCGGAAACGCCACCTTCGCGATCACGGCAACCGACAACGCGGGCGCGACGGTCACGACGAGCTACACGCTCACCATTAACGCCGCACCAACCAGCCTCAGCATCGCGACGACAGCGCTCCCGGCTTGCACGGTCGGGCAGAGCTACACCCAGACGATCGCCATAACGGGCGGCACGGCCCCCTATGCCTACGCCATTACGAATGGCGCGCTTCCGGTCGGCTTGACACTGCATGCCAGTACAGGCGCGATCACGGGGACGCCGGCAGCCGGCACTTACACCGCACCTGCCAACGCTGTTACTTTCGAGATCACGGTGACCGACAATGCGGGTGCCACTGCCACGACGACCTACACCATCGTCGTCCTCGTTGCTCCGGCCAGCCTCGCCATTGCGACGCCATCCCTCCCGATCGGCACGGTCGGACAGAGCTACAGCCAGACGATCGGCGTCACGGGCGGCACGTCGCCCTACACATTCGCAGTCACGTTTGGCACACTCCCGACCGGTTTGACGCTGAACACCAACACGGGCGCGATCGCGGGGACGCCGACAGCGACGGGCAGCTACGCATTCGAGATCACCGCGACGGACAGCGCGAGCGTGATCGCCCGGAAAAGCTACACCGTCATCGTCAACGCCGCCCCTGTGCCCCTTAACATTGCGACGACGTCGATCTCCGGCGGCACGGTGGGCCAGGTCTACAGCCAGACGATCGCCGCGATGGGGGGCACGACGCCTTACCGCTACGCCGTGACGTCGGGCTCGCTTCCGGCAGGGCTCAGCCTCAACGCTTCGTCGGGCCTCCTCTCGGGCACGCCGCTTTCGGCGGGCACCTCGAATTTCACCGTCACCGCGACCGACCTTGCGGGCCATAGCGCATGGAAGTCCTATGCGATCAGCATCGGTCCCGCGTCGAAGGCCTTGACGATCACGCCGGCGACGCTGCCGATGGGGGGCGCGGGCTCCTATTACCGGCAGGCCATGTCCGCGACCGGCGGCACACCGCCCTACAGCTTCCGCATCTCGTCGGGGAGCCTCCCCCTCGGGCTATCGCTGTCGTCATCCGGCCTTCTTGCGGGCACGCCTGTGAACGCCGGAAGCCATCCGATCACGCTCGCCGTGACCGACGCGAACAACGCCACCACGATCGTCTCCTACCTGCTCCAAATCGTACCCAACACCTACCTGCCGCCGACGACGCCCTACAACAGCGCGCCGACGACGTACAACTATCCCTCGAACAACACGTCGTCGAAGACCACGGGCAATTCCAGCAGCACATCGACCGGATCCAAGACGACGACCCAGACGCCCAAACCCAGCCCAAGCCCATCGCCGAGCGTTTCGAGCACTCCGAAACCCCAAACGTTTGCGGCGACGGCCAACGGCAAGGCGAAGGCCACGACAACAAAGACCTACAAGTCTTACGTCAATGTGACGATCAGCGGCGCGTCCAAGACGCTGCTCAACACTTTGACGATACCGGCCAAATCCTCGAAACTTGCCGTGCGCTTCGACATGGGAAGTGCCAGCGCCGAAATGCCCGCCAGCGCCTTCGCCGCGCAAGATGTCACGATGAAGCTCAAGCAGCTTAAAAAAGCCGACGAACCCAAAGCCCTGGGCGCATACCCCGCATCCAAACGCCTGAGCGAGGTCTGGCAGATCGGCTTCGATTCGAAAGCCCAACCGACCTTGCGCCTCGCGATCAGCAAAGGCGTAGCCGCCAAGAAAATACTCGTCGTTCGCTACGACGGGGCGAGCAAAAAACTCGTCGGCGTCGGCTCGAGCTATTGGGCCGTCGCCAAGAGCGACAACGGCTACATCGTGCGCATTCAAAACGCCAAAGCGGGCAGCTACTGCGTCATTCAAAAGTAGAGGCCCACACAAACAGACGCTTCCCAAACAGGGCTAGATGCATGGCGCGTCCAGCCCTGTTTTTGCCTCCCCCGATCGAATCCCATTTGACAGCGCTTTCGCTTTCCACTATATTGAAACAAGCTGTATTTGACAATAGACCTGTCCGGAAACCCCATTCCGGCATCTAACCGGCAAATATTCCGCTCTGCCGCGTCAGCGCCTCCTAGCAGAATTTCTTCGATTATGCGTCGTCGGCGCTTCCTTGCATAACGAAAGATTTGCTCGGATACCTCCCGAAAGCGGGTTTCCGGACGGGTCTAATGAACCGAAGAGGAGAAACCACATGAGCGAAGCCACCAAAACCTGCGTCGTCATCGAAATGCAAAACGGCGACACAATCCACGCCGAGCTTTACCCCGAGATCGCGCCCAAGAGCGTCGAGAACTTTCTCAAACTGGTGGATGCCGGTTTTTACAACGGCCTGATCTTCCATCGCGTGATCCACGGTTTCATGATCCAGGGCGGCTGTCCGGACGGCACGGGCATGGGCGGCCCGGGCTGGCAGATTCCGGGCGAGTTTTCGCAAAACGGTTTTGACAACCCGCTCAAACACACGCGCGGCGTGCTGTCGATGGCGCGCGCCATGGACCCGAATTCGGCGGGCAGCCAGTTTTTCATCATGACGGACGATTCGCCCCACTTGGACGGAGGCTATGCGGCCTTTGGCAAGGTGACGGACGAGGCGAGCTTGCAAGCCGTGGATCGCATCGTCGAGAGCCGGACGCCGCAGTCTGAGCTGGCTGCGGGCAAACGGCCGGACGAGATCGTCGACGGCGAGGGCAAGCCCTACCGCGTCCACCAGGGCAACCTCGATCGCCCGATCGCTCCGCCAGTGATCGCGTCGATCGCGCGGGTGTAAATGCCATGGAGGGTTATAAGTTTCGAAAGGCCAGAAGCGACGAAGGCGAAGCAATCTGGGGGATCTACCAGCGCGGCGTCGCACGCATGATGGCGCTCGGGATCGAGCATTGGGATGAAAACTACCCGACGAAAGAGCTGATCCTGGGCGATCTCGCGCGGAATGAGCTCTACGTCCTGTGCGACGCGCAGACCGACGCGCCCGTGGTAGCGGCCTGCTACAACGAAGAACAGGATCCGACCTACGCCAGCCTGACCTGGCGCTACACGGACGGAAAGGCCGGCGTCATCCACCGCCTCTGCGTCGATCCGAACGCGCAAGGCAAGGGCTTGGGGCGGCACGCGGTCGCCTGCCTGGAGGCCGAAGCGATCGCGCAGGGGGCCTCTCTCATGCGCCTGGATACCTGCGTGAAAAACCACATCGCCCTGTCGCTCTACGATTCGATGGGCTATGAAAGGGTCGGGCTCGTGAACTTCCGCGCCGACATCTGGTTTCAATGCTTTGAAAAGCGGCTCGTCTGAACGAACGAAGCACGAAAAAGGCAGGGAGACGTTAGCTCTCTGCCTTTTTTTGTGCCTTTACTTGACGAAGATGCCGACGACGACCGAGACGACGAGGACGAGAATCACGATCGCGATGAAGATGTCGATCACTTTGAGCGGGATGCGCAGCCCGATCCGGTCGTAAAGCCGGTGGCTGAGCGAGCGACGATTCTGGTTCTTGTCGGGATCGGGCATGGGATTGCTCCTTACTTTTTGGCGATGTACTTGCGGACGTCGATCGCGACGGCGAGTACGATGATGCAGCCGCGGATGATGTACTGCAAGTAAGCGTTGACCTGGAGGAAATAGAGGCTGTAGTTGATGGCTTGCAGGATGATGCTGCCGACGACGACGCCCGTAATCGTACCGACGCCGCCATTAAAGGAGACGCCGCCGATGACGCAGGCCGAGATCGCGTCGAGCTCATAGTTGATGCCCGTATTCGCGCCGACCGACTGGATGCGCGCGGCCTCGAGGACGGCGGAAATACCGTAGCAGACGCCGGCCATGAGGTAGACGAGCATGATCGTGCGGGTGACAGACACGCCCGAGACGGCGGCGGCTTCCATGTTGCCGCCGACGGCGAACATGTTCTTGCCGAGCGTGGTGCGCGTCCAAATGATGTACATGATCAAGGCGCAGATCAGGAAATAGATGATAACGTAGGGGAAGCGGAACGATCCCAAGCGGAAGTATCCGGCGGCAATGTCGATAAAGCCCTTTTTGTCAAAGGTGGAGAGGGCTTGCGCCGTGCCGGAAGGTTGGGCCTCGATGTAAATGCAGGTCAGGCCGTAGGCGATCAACTGCGTGCCGAGCGTGACGATGAAGGGGTGCATCTTCAAATAAGCGACGCCAAAGCCGTTGATCAGGCTGAAGGCCACAGCGATCAAGATGGAGATTCCCAGCACGGCAAAGATGTTGAACGGTTTCGCCATGTCCGGATAATAGCGAGACGCATAGGTGACGCTTTGGACGAGGCTGGCCGTCACGGCGGCCGACAAGCCCACGACGCGGCCGATCGAAAGGTCGGTGCCCGCGAGGACGATGAGTCCCGCGACGCCGAGCGCGAGTATGCCCTTCGTCGAAGCCTGCTGGAGGATGTTGATGATGTTCGAGATCGAGGCGAATTTGGGGTCGATCACGATGACCGTGACGAGGATGGCGCCCAGAATGAAGTAGAGCGCGTAATTGAGGAAGAAGGTGCCGACCTTCTTCGAGTCGAGCGATGTGAGGTTTTGCATGGGTCTTCCTCCTCAGACGTATTGGGCGGCGAGGCGCATGACGGTTTCCTGTTCGCCCTCGATGTCGCCGAAGTCGGTGCCGCGCTCGAGGATGCCCGAGAGGCGCCCGTTGCTCATGACCATGACGCGATCGCAAATGCCGAGCAGCTCGGGCATCTCGCTCGACACCATGATCACGCCTTTGCCCTGGGCGGCGAGATCGATGATGAGCTGGTAGATTTCGTATTTGGCGCCGACGTCGATGCCGCGCGTGGGTTCGTCCAGCAGGAGGATGTCCGGCTGGGTCAGCAGCCAGCGCCCGATGATGACCTTTTGTTGGTTGCCGCCCGAGAGGTATTTGATGTGGGTCTTTTTGCTGGGCGTTTTGACGTGGACGTTTTCGATGACCCAATCGGTATCGGTTTCGATTTTGCCGCCGCTGAGAAAGCCGAAGCGCATGTAGGATCGGATGTTGGCGAGAATGGCGTTGAAGGTGATCGACGCCTCGGGGAAAATGCCGGTGGCGCGGCGCTCTTCGGTGATCAGCGCGAAACCGTTGCGCAGGGAACGGCGCGTGGTTTTGTTGTTGACGGGCTTGCCGCGGACGGCGATCGTGCCGCTCTGGAGGGTGCGGTAGCCGAAGAGGGTTTCGAGAAGTTCTGTTCGGCGGCTGCCGACGAGACCCGCGACGCCCAGCACTTCGCCGGCGCGCAGATCGAAGCTGACGTCCGTGCAGGTGGGCTGGTATTTGCCGGTGATGCCGCTGCATTCCATCAGCTTTTCGCCGGGGCGGTTGGTCTTGGGTGGGAAACGGTTCTCCATGTCGCGGTTGACCATGAGGCGGATGATCTCGTTCGAGTCCAGCTCCTTCGCGGGGCGGGTGGCGATCCAGGCGCCGTCACGCATGACGGTGACGTCGTCCGAAATGCGGAGGATTTCGTCCATGCGGTGGGAGATGTAGATGATGCCGACCCCGTTGTCGGTCAGCTTTTTCATGATGCGGAAGAGGTGGTTGACCTCTTCGTCGGTCAAAGAGCTGGTCGGTTCGTCCAGCACGAGGATCTTGGCGTTGTAGGAGACGGCCTTGGCGATCTCGACCATCTGGCGGCGCGAAACCGAGAGCGTGCCGATGATCTGGCGGGGATCGACGTCGATCTCGAGCTCTTCGAAAATGGCTTTCGTCTCGTTGTACATCTTTGTATGGTCAACCAGGCCGAGCTTTTTCGGGAAGCGGCCCAGCCAAACGTTCTCCATAACACTGCGGCGGAGTACCTGGTTCAGTTCCTGGTGCACCATCGCGACGCCGTTGTCGAGGGCGTTTTTGGGGTTGATGAAGTTGACTTCCTTGCCTTCGAGTGTGATCGTGCCGGCATCTTTTTTGTAGATGCCGAAGAGGCATTTCATCAGCGTGCTTTTGCCGGCGCCGTTTTCGCCCATGAGTGCGTGAACGGTGCCGTGACGGAGCCGAAACTGCGCGCCGTCGAGCGCTTTGACGCCGGGAAAGCTCTTTTCAATGCTGCTCATGTCCAGCAAGGGGGAGGTGTCCTTTTCCATATCCATCACTCGCTTTGCATGCGTTGCACGGTGAGAGCCTGTGTTTGCGCGGAATCTGCTTGTGTACTGCGCTGGCTCTGAATATGGAGGGTACCTGACAAAACAAGTACCCTCCATCTGTGTTGCGTATTGTGGCGCCCGAGGCGCGCTGCTGGGACTACTCGGTGATCTTGGCGTAGGGGATACGGACCGAGTAACCGTCGTCGGCCATCTTATAGTCGGTGCCGTCGAGCCAGCCTTTGCCGGTCGCGCCGTTGATGGCGATGCGGATGTTGGCTTTGCCCATGGCGTCGCCGTCCTGCTGGACGGTGGCGGTCATGCCGCCGTTGGCGATGCTTTCGATCGCGGAGTCAACGGCGTCGACGCCGATGACGACGACTTTGGGATCGCCTTCCTGTCCGGTGTTGTAGCCGTTGGCGTTGAGCGCAGCGACCGCGCCGAGGGCCATCATGTCGTTGTTAGCGAAGATGACTTCGACTTTATCGCCGAACTGCGCCCAAGCGGCCGTCATGGAGTCCATGGCCTTCTGCTGGTCCCAGTTGCAGACCATCGTTTCGCCGAGCTGTTCCAACTGGCAGCCGTTGGCGATGGCGGTCTCGACGCTGAACTGGGAGCGGGCGATGGCTTCGGGGTTCTGCGGCTCGCCCATGAACATCAGGTACTGGAGCTTGCCGTCGCCGTTTTTGTCGATCGAGGCATCTTTCTTGAAGAGGTCAGCGAGGATTTCGCCCTGCATGTCGCCGGCTTCACGCGGCGTCGTGCCGACGAAGATCGAGCCGGAATCGACGATGACCTGCTGAACGGTGTCGGCAGAGGGCTCCTTGTTGTAGAAGAGGAAGGGAACGCCGTTTTCTTTGGCCAGTTCGACCAGGGGCATGCCGTTTTGCACTTCGGCGAGGTTGATGATGACGAAGTCCGGCTTCTCGGCGAACATGATCGTCGCCTGGTTGAGCTGGGTGGGGAAGTCGTCGTTGGCGTCCTGCATGTTCAGGGTGACGTTATAGCCAAGTTCTTCGCCCAGTTCCTTCGCGTATTTTTCCATCGCCGCGCGGACGGTGGAACCGTAAGTGTCGTCGTACTTCCAGACGAGAACGCCGATCTTGAGATCTTTCTTCTCGGCGGCAGCGGGTTCGGCGGGGGTTTCCGCAGCGGGCTCGGCTTCGGCAGAGGGTTCGGCTTCGGCCGCGGGCTCCGCTTCGGCGGCAGGTTCGGCAGACGGTTCGGCAGCGGGGGCTTCAGCCGCGGGCGTTTCGCTACCGCCGCAGGCGGCCATCGCGAAAAGCATGGACAGAGCCAGCAGAACGCACAGGAACTTCTTCATACGGGTTACCTCCAAAAAATTCTTCCTCCCAGTGTGGTGCCGATCGATGGGAAACGTTTTGTCGTAATGCAAAACGATTCTCTCGGCATATGCAATTTTACAATGAAACCGTGGCGTTGTCAACTCGGGCACCCCGCCATTCGGACGCTTGCGAGGTCAGGCGGACGGATGCGATCTTGCCACGTCTGCGCAAAGATGTTATGCTCATACATGGAAGAATGATCGTTCACAGGCGTATGAACCGATTTCTGTTGGCAGAAAACGCGGAAAAATCCCCACCAAAAACCGAAAAAACTCCACTTCTACATTGCGATGCGGTAGGCTGCACGCGCAAGGAGGAGGCCTATATGCCGTACATTGGCCTGGACGTGGGCACTTCGGCCTGCAAAGCGAGCGTCGTCGATGCCGAAGGGCGGATCCTGCGCCATGCGCGCGTCGAATACGAGCCGGTTTCGCCGCAGCCCGGCTACATCGAGATCGACCCCGAACTCGTGTGGCGAGCCGTGCGCGAGGCGCTTTCAGCCGTCGCCGCGCCGGATGTGACGGCGCTATCGATCGCGTCGTTCGGCGAGGCCTGCGTCATGCTCGACGCGGCCGATCAGCCGCTCGCGCGAAGCATTTACTACAGCGACGTGCGCGGAACCGATGAGGTCGCCGACGTATTGGCGGGCTTTGACGTGCGGGAGGCGCGCGCGATTACAGGCACGCGCGCCAATCCGATGTTCACCCTTTGCAAACTGCTCTGGACGAAGAAGCATTGTCCGGCGCTGTTCGAACGCGCCCAACACATCATGCTCTTCGGCGACTACCTTGGCTTCCTGTTGACGGGGGAGCGCGCGATCGACCATTCGCTGGCCTCGCGCACCATGCTCTTCGACATCCGCAAGCGCGTCTGGTCGAAGGAGATGATTGGCGCTTTCGGCTTAGACGAAGGGCTTTTTTCGACGGCGGTGCGGACAGGGGAGATCATAGGGCAGCTGAGGCCGAGCTTGGCCGCCGATCTGGGTCTGCCGGAAGGTGTGCGGGTCGTCGCGGGCGGACACGACCAGATCCTGGCGGCGTTGGGAGGCGGGGCGGTGCGCCCGGGCGACAGCGTCGACGGCATGGGGAGCAGCGAGTGCATCACGCTCGTGCTGCGCGGCGCCGATTGGACGCAACAGATGGCGGAATTCAACTTTTGCTGCGAGCCCTACGTCTTCGACGACACTTACGTGACGCTGGCCTTCAACGCATCTTCGGGCACGGCGATCCGATGGTATCGGGACTGCTTCGAAGCGGAGCGGACGGCGGCCTGGGCGCGAGAGGGCCAGAGCAGCTACGCCATGCTCGACGCCCACTGTGCGGGCGAGCCGACCGATTTGCTCTTTTTGCCGCACGTCGCCGGAAGCGGCACGCCTGCGCTCGACTCTTCGGTCGGCGGCGCGATGCTGGGGCTGCGCATCCACCACGATCGAAGTGCGGTCTACCGCGCCGTGCTCGAAGGGATCTGCTATGACATGCGTTGGAATGCCGAGCTGCTCGAATCGTGCGGGCTCCCCTTGGGGGCGATGCGCGTCGTCGGCGGCGGTTCGCGGAGCGACGTTTTGATGCAGATCAAGGCCGACGTCTTTGGGCGGGAGGTCAGCACGCTCGAAGCCGGAGAGACGGGCACGATCGGTTTGGCCTTGCTCTGCGCGCAGGCCATGGGCGACATCGGCGACCTGGCCGCCGAAGCCCAACGCCTGGCCGCGATCCGAAAGACCTACCGGCCCGACGCCACGCGCACGGCGATCTACGACCGGCAAATGGCGAAGTACCGGAAACTTTACACCGCATGCAAGTCTGTGATGGAGGAGGAATGCGTATGAAACCCATGACCTTTGCGCTCTACCTCGGCAACCGGGGCGTCTTCCCCGGCGAGATCATCGAGGCGGCGCGCGTCGAGATGCGCACCGCGATCGAAAAAGCGGGGCATGTCTGCCTCGAAATGGATCCAAGCTTGACCCGTTTTGGCGCGGTCGAGACGCTGGCGGAAGGCAAGATCTTCGCCGATTTTCTCAAGCGGCATGAAGGGCAGTTCGACGGCGTGGTCCTCTGCCTGCCCAACTTCGGCGACGAAAACGGCGCGGTGGCCGCCCTCCAGGATGCCGGTGTGCCGATCCTGCTACAAGCCTATCCCGACGAGTTCGGCATGATGGACTACGCCCACCGGCGCGACGCCTTCTGCGGCAAACTGTCGATCGCCGACGTCTTCCGCCAGTTTGGCATCCCGTTCACGGCGCTGGAACCGCACACCGTTCATCCGGCGAGCGAGGAATTTGCGCGGCAGCTCGACGTCTTCGCGCGGACCTGCGCTGTCGTCAAACGCATGCGGCGTTTCAATGTCGGCGCGATCGGCGCGCGTACGACGGCCTTCAAGACGATCCGCTTTGACGAGGTGGCACTGGCACAGCGCGGCATCAACTGCGAGAGCTTCGATTTGACGCAGCTCTTCGCAAAAATGGCCGACGTCGATCCGGCAGCGCCGGAATTTGCCGCGGCGCGCGCGCGCATCGAGGCGATGGGCGACATGTCGGCAGTTCCGGAAGAGCGGCGCGACGACCAGACCCGCCTCTACCTGGCGCTAAAATCCTTTGCGGCGGAATACGATCTGGGGGCGCTGGGTTTGCGCTGCTGGAACGAGATGCAGGACGCTTACCGCATCGCGCCCTGCACCGTCATGGCGCTGCTGGCGAGCGAAGGGCTGCCCTGCGCGTGTGAGCTCGACATCTGCAACGCCGTCGCGATGGCGGCGCTCCAGGCGGCGGCGGACGCTCCGCCGATCTGCATGGACTGGAACAACAACTACGGCGACGATCCCGACAAGTGCATTCTCTTCCACTGCGGCTCCGTGCCAGCCGAATGCATGGCTGAACCGGGGACGGTCATCTCGCATGTCATGTTCGACAAGGGGCGCGAAGATCAGGGCGGCTTCGGCTGGGGCTGCAACCAGGGGCGCGTCAAGCCCGCGCCGATGACCTATCTGTCGGCCAAGACTGAGTGCGGGAAAGTGGCCTTCTACCTGGGCGAAGGCGCGATGACGAACGACCCGATCGAGCAGGCGTTCTTTGGGGCGGCGGGCGTAGCGCAGATCCCGGGGCTGCAAAAGGTGCTGCTGGGCATCTGCCGCGAAGGCTTCCGCCACCACGTCAGCATCGCGCTCGACCACGTAGCCGAGGCTTTGCGCGAGGCGTTTTCGAGCTACCTCGGCTACGAGATCGTCGATTTCCGATGATGCCTTGATCCATCTGGATGGCAGAGGCGCACAAAAACGCAGAAAAGTGGCCGCCGTGCCACTTTTTTGTGCTCGAAAGGCGGGAACTGCGCATGGGAGTCGATTGTCGGATCGCGCGCCGCTGTGGTATCATGGAAGGAGTATATTGACGAAGCCGTATGCCGAATGGAGACGCTATGAGCCGATTTGAACGCGACTTAACCGAGGGGAGCGTCGGCAAGCAATTGATCAAATTCAGCTTGCCGTTTTTGCTGTCCAACTTTATCCAAGCGCTGTACAGCGTCGCCGACACGCTGATCGTCAGCTGGTACTGTGGGCCGGGAGGCGTGTCGGGCGTGGCGAACGGCGGCCAGGTGAGCATGCTCGTGACAACGCTGGCCATCGGGCTCGCGATCGGGGGCACGATCCTGATCGGGCAGTACTTCGGCGCCAAGCAGCACGACGATCTGCTCAAGACGATCGGGACGATGTTCAGCATACTGATGATCTGCGCGGTCGTGCTGTCGATCGTGACGATCGCGCTGGCGGGACCGATTTTGCGCATGGTGCGGATTCCCGACGAAGCCTTCCAGGAAGCCAAGAATTACCTCGTCATCTGCATGGCGGGCACGGTGTTTATCTTCGGATACAACTCGATCAGCGGCGTGTTGCGCGGCATGGGTGATTCGAAAAATCCGCTCATATTCGTCTCGATCGCCGCCGTGACGAACGTCGTCTTCGATCTTTTGCTCGTCGGCCCCCTGCACATGGGCGCGGCGGGGGCGGCGATCGCGACGGTGGGCGCGCAGGCGCTCGCCATGGTGCTGTCGATCGTCTACCTCATCCGGAACAAATTCATTTTCGATTTCAAGTGGAAGAGCTTCCGCATCGACAAAGAAAAGGCCAAGCTGCTTTTCAAGATCGGCCTGCCCACCTCGCTTCAGCAGATCGTCGTGATGTCGAGCTTTCTCGTGATGCTGACGCTGGTCAACGGTTTCGGCGTCAGTGCGTCGGCGGCGATGGGCATCGTCGGCAAATTCAACTCCTTTGCCATTTTGCCGGCGATCGCGATGTCGGCGTCCGTGTCGTCGATGGTGGCGCAAAACTTCGGCGCGGGCCGCGTCGATCGCGCGAACGAAACGCTGCGAAGCGGCATCAAGATCGCCTTTCCGATCGGGCTGTTCTTCTTCCTGATCGCGTTTTTTGCGCCGCGCGCCATCATGCGCGTCTTTACGAGCGACGTCGACGTGATCGAACAGGGCGCCGTCTATATGCGGACCTTCTGCTTCGACTACCTGATCGTGCCCTTTGCCTTCTGCTGCAACGGCCTTTTGACCGGCGCGGGGCACACGACCTTTACGATGATCACAAACATCGCCAGTTCGCTGGCATTCCGCGTGCCGATCGCGCTCGTGTTCGGCATGACGCTCGGCTTGGGCATGGCGGGCGTCGGGCTGGCCGCGCCGGTGGCGTCGGTGGGCGGCCTGGCGATTACGCTGTTCTACCTCAGATCCGGCAGCTGGCGAAAGGGGAAGATCCTGCACGCCGAGCGACCCCTCCAAGAACCGGCCGCATAACGAAAACGACAGAGAAAACGGCCTTCGGACATGACAGAGCAAACGGAAGCGAGGCAGACAAAGATGGGCGACAAAGGAAACGCACGCGTGACATCCTATCGTTTGGTATTGGCGGCGCTGTTTACGGCGCTCACGACGCTGGCGACGGCGCTGCCCGTCATCCCGGTGGGGCATGGCTACATCCACCTGGGCGACGGCGTGATCTTCGCGTCCGCGATCCTCTTGGGGCCGTGGGCGGCAGTGGTCGGCGGCTTGGGGAGCGCGCTGGCCGACCTCATGGCCGGCTACGTCGTTTACGCGCCCGCAACCCTGATCATCAAGGCCGGCATGGGCCTGATCGCGGCGAAGCTGCTGGCGCAAGGCGACAAAACCGGCGTGCTTCGGCGTTTGACGGCGTTTGCGGCAGCCGAGCTCTGGATGCTGGCCGGATATTTCGCGTATGAGTGCGTGATCTTCGCGCCTCCTGCCGCGATCGCCGCGCTGCTTCCCAACCTGATCCAGGCGGGCGGCGGTGTGGTCGTGGGCTTCGCGCTCGCACCCATCGTGCAGCGCCTCAAACGGAAATAGCACGAAGCACAGGCGCGAAACGCCCCTGGACTGCGATCAAAAAAAGTGGCACAACGCCACTTTTTTGTTTGCCTCACGACGCTGTGCCGGAAGGCGCTTCGGGTTCCATTTCCTCGCTGCTTTCGGGTACGAAGCGGCACTTGAGCAAATAGAGGTAGTTGTATCGTTCGGCCAGCTCCGGTTCGTCGACGAAGCGCTGAGGGTCATAGATCTCGATTTCCTGCGCTTCGGCGAAGGCGGAAACGTAGAGTACGATTTCCTTTGCGTCCTCGACGATCGTGGTCTCATCGAGCTGGGACGTGGCGTGGAGGCCAGAGCCGTAAAAGAGAAAGCGCATGCTCGTTTTCGACAGCTTGACGTCGCCCTGCACGACCGAGAAGCCCCAGATCGAGTCGTTTGTGTTGTCGATCGTCACGGCGAAGGAGCCTTCTTTGCGCTTGCCGGTCGGCTGGAGCGCAAATGAATCGAAGGGCACGGTGCTGGTCAGTGTGCCAGTCTTGTAGGTTTCGGCCCAGACGTCGACGCGGTCAAAAGCCTTGTCTGCCTTGAAATGGAAGAGCAAGGGCTCGACCGACTTGTTGGCCAGCATGGAGAGCACGGCCTGTTCATTTTTGGTGGCGGGGGAGACTTCGCTGACGGGACTTCTTCCGCAGCCGCCCATGGACAAGGCCAGCGCGATCGCGACAGCGAGGCATAGCGTTCTTTTCATCTGATGGCTCCCAATAATGCGCGATTCACCCGCCGTTTGGGGCGGGTGAATCGAACGGTTTGCGTTTGCTTTTCGTGGGGGATCGGCTTAGCTCGCAGCTTCACCGGTTCTGACGACGCGGCTGGCTTCGATCTCGCTGATGACGATGCCGTGTTCTTTGATGTAGTCGAGCACGACTTCATCCATCGGGTCGGTCATGGCTTTGATGCTGCCGTTGCCGAGCGGGGACTCGTCGCCGCCCGCCGCGAGGAAGTCGTTCGTCGCGAGCGAATAGGTCTTCGCGGGATCGATCGCTTCGCCGCCGATGGTGCATTCGACGATGCGTTCACCCTTGGGCTTGCTGGGGTCATAGGTGTAGCTGCCGCCCGAAATGTGCAGGAAGCCGCCGTTCGTATCGGGGTAGACGCTGACGCCCTGTTCGAGCGCGGCGAGGATGTCGGCGCCCGTGACGTCCTTCGTGACGACGATGTTGCCAAAGGGCATGACTTCGAGGAGCTGGCCGTAGGTGATGTCGCCCTTGGCGATCGTGGTGCGCACGTTGCCGCCGTTATTCAGCGCGACGTCGGCGCCGGTCGAGCTGCGGATGGCATCGACGATCAGGTTGCCGAGGTTGCTGTCACCTTTGCGGACGACTTCGCGTTCCCCGATCAGGTCTGCGTCGGTGCTGCCGACGACCTGGCTCGAAATGTCATCGACCGCTTCTCCATAGGACGCGATCAAGGTGAAGGTCTGGGTCATGATCGGCCAGGTGTTGGTGACTTTTTCGTTGACGAGCGAGACGTCGGTCGTCTTTTTGCCGTCGGGCGTGACGGTGATCTTGACGACGCCGACGTTATTGAGGTATTCGCCCGTCTGGACGACGATGCCGTTTTTGGTCGGCAGGCCGTTTTGCAGCACCGTATGGCTGTGGCCGTCGACGAAGAGGTCGATCTCGGGAACGGCGTCGCAGATTTCGGAAGAAAG
Organism: Eubacteriales bacterium; assembly: GCA_031553675.1. GTDB lineage: Bacteria > Bacillota > Clostridia > Christensenellales > CALWSW01 > JAVBLF01. Next base: position 43,985 of record JAVBLF010000043.1, read on the forward strand.
GATTTCGGTGCCACCGTCGAGGCCGATGTGGCCGAGGCAGATGATGTAATCACAGCCCGCGTCTTTGAGCTTCTTGGCGTAGGTCTGGGCGGTGACGAGGGGATCGCCGAAGGTCAGGCCCTTGACGTTGTCGGGGTGGGATTTGAAGACGGTCTCGGGCGTCGCGAGGCCAAAGATCCCGACTTTGTAGCCGTCGAACCATTTGATCAGGTAATCGTCGAGGAGGGGTTTGCCCGTCTTGTCCTCGATCAGGTTGGCCGCCAACCAGGGGTAGTTGGTGTAGCCTGCGAGCTGGGTCAGGCGCTTGCTGCCGTAGTTGAAGTCGTGGTTGCCGGGAACGGCGGCGTCAACGCCCATGGTGTTGCGGATCATGGCGATGCTGTAGCCGCGGAAGAGGTTGGCGATCGGGCGCCCGTGCAGGGTGTCGCCCGCGTCGAGCAGGAGCACGTTTTCGCGGTGGTTGCGCATGTCGTTGACTTTGCCGGCGATGCGCGCCATATCGACCTTGCCTTCGCCTTCGCGGGCGTGGCTGTCGTTGAAGTGAACGACGGTCAATTCGAGCGGTTCTCCCGCGGCTTTGGGCGAAGAGGGCGCGGGCGTCGGCGTCGGTTCCGCGGGCGCTTCGGCCGTTACAGGTTCGGTTGTCTCGGTGGGCGCCGTTTCGGCGGGGGTGGGAGAGGCAGAGGTGGCGGGGGCCGTGGTGGGCGTGTCCGCTGCCCATGCCACGCCTAGAGACATGATCATGACAAGCGCAAGTAAGATTGCCCCAAGTTTCCGGCTGCCTTTTTTCATGTTCCTTCCTCCTGTGTCGTTTGCTTCACGATGCTGCGCATGATGTCATGCGCCATGACATCAGTATACTGCTTTATCGAAGAAAAAGAAATTGCGAGTTTGGGGGTGAAAAGTCGCGACAAGCGCCAGGGAGTGTTTGCTATGCAGCGATGTTTATTATACAATATGCGTGAACAAATATTTGAATCGATGGATGACGCTCGCAAGGATGTAACAATAGGGGAGGACCAATGATGGAGCCGAAAACCGCATTCTCTGCCGCCAAACGCCGCGCGATGCCTGCGCTCGCGGCAGCCGTTCTCATGGGCCTCTTGTCGGGCTGCTTATCCGGCGGCGAACTCGAAGCGAGCCGCAACGATCTTTTAACGCGCATGGGCGGAGAACCCGTCGACGCGCAAGACGCTGTGGTCGTCGTGGAAGAAAGCGCGGCGGCAACGGTGAGCGTTGCGCCGACCCAGGAAGTGACGCCCGAACCGACAGCCCCCCCAACGCCCGCGCCAACCGCCGAACCCAGTGCCGAGCCGACACCTGAACCCACTGCCTCACCCAGTCCGGAAGCGCCTGCCGACCCGACGCCCGCGCCGACACAGGACGCCGTGGCTTCCGGCGAGGCGCCGAACGCGTCCGACGACCCATTCGAAAACATCCCCGGCGTGACGATGCTGCCTGTGAGCCAGCTAGCGCTGCCTGTTCCCGCCGATCTGGAAAAAGAAGTGGATTTCGTAGCAAGCGCGTTCGGACAAGCCTACAATCCCGATGCGCATGGTCCGTTGAAGGAAAGCCAAATTGGTCCCTATGTCGAAAGCGAAATGACGCTTTATCCTGGCGAAGCTCAGAACCCGCTTCGAAACAACGCTCAAGCGCGTGAATACTACAACGCCGAGCAGCAGCTTTCGAGATTCGTTGTTTCGTTGCCGCTGACAACTGACAACGCGAAACTTACCAGCGACGAGATCGATCAAATCGATTCTTCGCTCGCCGCACATTTTGCCGCGCCACCTTCCGTCTCGACCGACGTTTGGGGCAACGGTTACGTCGACAAGGCACGCGAAAACCCGCTGGCGACACTTGCGTCGGGCGGTTACATGCTGCGTTACTGGTACGCGGACGACGCGACATGGATTGCCAGCATTGCGTACAACCAAGAGCGTGGACTCGCGTGCACGTTGATTGGAGAACCCATCGGCGGCACGCTGGCGACACCCGCGCCGACGGGGCTGGATCTGCTGCTCGTGCGCGACCTGAGCGAATTCTACGCCCGCAACGAACTGAACGCCGCGCGCGTTTACGACGGAACTTTCGTGCTTTTGCAGGGCATGGTGCAGTCGATCAAGCGCGACGAGAACGGTGCGGCCTGTGTGACCTTCGCAGCCGAGGGCGGCGGGCAGATGGATCCCAAATCGACCTATCTCTTCGTATGTCGCTTCCCCGCCGCACAAGAAGAGGCGCTCATGGGCCTCCGCGCCGGACAGACGGCGACGTTCTGCGGCATGATCAACGGCTTGACGGGCGAGCGCCAGGGCGATCAGGCTGTGATCGAGCTGGTGCGCTGCTCGATTCCAACGAGCGGTGAAGAAGCGCAACCCGGTGCCGCCGACGCGAATGAAAGCAATGTCGGTGAAAACGCGGAAGGCGCGCGCGACGATCGCGCGGCGGACGGCGAAGCGAACGAGCGGGCGGATGCAGAGGCGCGAGACGGATCCCGAACCCGCTAGCAGCACCCAATTGTGGTCTCCACGACGAAACCGCAGGCGGCATTTCTCGACTTTTCGCGCAGTTTGACGGCGTTTCGGCAAGAATTTCCCTTTCGAAGCTTCGAAGGGTTTCGTCGAGGAGCGCCACTAGAATTCATTGCCAGAATGTATTATAATCATGTAGAATGACGCAGATGCGCTGTAGCAGCCGCGTCGAAAAACGGGGCGAGGGTGGTGCGGCGCACTTGCGAAAGCTGACGAAGGTCTTGCGAAAGCATCTTGCATTTATCATACTCTTTGCGTTGATCGTCGAGATCCTGATCGGCGCGTCGATCTTCTTTTTCTTCCCCGACCGCTATGACTCGACGGCGACGCTCATGGTGAGCCGGACTGCCGGCGATCTCAGCAGCGACAACTACGAGCTGGACAGCAAGCTCCTTTCGACCTACCGCGCGTTTTGCACGAGCGACAATGTCCTCCAGGAGGCGATTGCGGCATCTGGTGTCGGCCTGACGCCCGACGAGCTTCGGCAGCGCGTGCGCGTGGCCAACCCCGACGGGACGTCTCTGATCAACATCCGCGTCTGGGGCAGCGATCCCAAGCAGTCGGCCCTGCTCGCCAACGCGCTCAGCGCCGCGCTGATCGACAGCGTCGTCGAAAACCTCAAGATCGAGAACCTCCAGATCATCGACGAAGCCAAACCCGCCGCCCACGCGTCTCGATCGTCGATCGCGGCCATTTTGGGCATCGGTCTGGCAGCCGCGCTCGTGATCGCCGTTCTGTTCATCTGCATCAAAGAATACTACGACGATACCCTTCGAAGCACCGAGCAAGTCGCGGAACTCTTTGGCAAACCGGTCATTGGCCAGATCCCGCACGGCATGACGCGATTGCGAAGGCGGTAGCGGACGAAGTAGACCGATGACGAAGGATGGGGAGGGAAAGGCACTTGGCCAAAGTCGCTTCGCGGGGGCACACGATCGAGTCGTACAATGCCCTTCGCAACAACATCGAATTCATCGGCAATGGCTTGAACCGATGCGTCGCGGTGACGAGCGCCACCAGCAACGACGGCAAGACGACCGTCGCGCTCAATTTGGCACAGTCCTTTGCGTCGGCGCAGAAAAAAACCCTCCTGATCGACGCCGACATGCGAAACCCCTCGCTGCACAAGGCGCTCCAGCTCAGCAACCAGCGCGGCTTGAGCGACGTATTGCGAGAGGGCACCGACGTGCTCGTCATTAAGCTCGAAAACATGCCCAACCTTTACCTGCTCCCCAGCGGCAAACGCCCCTACGATCCGTCGCACCTTTTGGGCAGCGATGAGATGGGGCACTTTCTACAGGGCATGCGCGAGCATTTTGACATGATCGTCATCGACACGCCGCCCGTGTTGCCCGTGTCCGACGCGGCGATGCTTTCCCGCCACGTCGACGGCGTCGTCGTCGTCGTGCGCTACGGCATCACGTACGAAGGCGGCGCGATACGGACGAGACGGGCTCTCGCCCTCGCCAACGCCAACGTGTTGGGCGTCGTGTTCAACGACATGCCCGTCCACCTCAGCCGGGCCTATGGCAATCCGCGCAAGATTCGGCGTGGAAAACATCGAAAATAGTTGAAGCGTTCCTCGCCCACTTGGCGGGGAACTTTTTTTCCAAGACCCAAAAGGAGGCCGATCATGAACCCCGTATTGCAAGCCATCGCCGACCGCCGCAGCATCCGCAAGTATGAAGACCGCGCCATCGACGCGCAGACGCTCGAAGCGCTGCTCGAAGCTGCGTTCCAAGCGCCCAGCGCCCGCAATTCGCAGCCCTGGCACCTCACGCTGCTCACCGACCCCGACGCGATCCAAAGCCTGAGTGACGACGGCATCGCCCTCTTGTCTTCGATGAGCCCCGAACCGCTTCCCTATACCCACCTCTTCCACCATGCGCCTTGCGTGATCGCGATCGCGAACGACGCGCAAAACGATTGGAGTCCGGTCGATGTGGGCATTATGTCGCAGACGATCGCGCTGGCCGCACAATCGCTTGGCCTGGGGAGCTGCATCATCGGCTTGATCAAGCCGCTCTTTCACCCCGACGTCAACCC
>JAVBLF010000032.1:0-15091 GCA_031553675.1 Eubacteriales bacterium
GCCGGAAGACGACCTGACCATTCGCGAAATTTACGACGAGATCAAGCTGCCGCAGAGAGCCACACGGCATTCGGCGGGCTATGACATTTTTGCTCCGATCTTCTTCTGCCTGAAGCCCGGCGCGTCGATCACGATTCCGACCGGCATTCGCGTGGAACTCAAGCAGGACAGATTCCTCATGTGCGTGCCGAGAAGTGGACTGGGCTTCAAGTTCAGATTGCAGCTCGACAATACGACCGGGGTCATCGACGCGGATTATTTTGAGGCCAACAACGAAGGGCATATTTTCGCCAAGCTGACCAATGACAGTAAGGAAAACAAGATCATCTCCATCAGGCAGGGCGACGCGTTCATGCAGGGGATTATCCTGCGCTACGACGTGGCTGAGGATGATGCTGCGGATGGCGTCAGACATGGCGGATTGGGGAGTACGACAAGGTAATGCTGTGAGAGCAGATTGATGGTTTGCAGGCAATTAGGTGAAAATCGCTGTCATTGATGGAAAAGACTCAGTATGCTATATTATTCACAGCACAGCACCTTGAAAAGTGAATAATATTGCGCACTGGGATACTGTTTCATCATGACAGCGTGCAGGAGTGGTTTTCGGTGAATAAAAAGAACCTTGATAAGCGACTAAAAAAGACAGTGATCCGCATTGTCGATACGCGCACACAAGGCAATGAAAATTTGACAGCCCTATTTTTTAGCATAAACGAAATATTGGGCAAAGAAACCATAGAGGACACGCAGTCATGTCATGACGATAGGAGGCATCCCAATATTGGAACTTATTGAACGAATCAGAAGAAAAAGCCAAGTAGTTAAGGGTGTCTTGTACGCCCGTTTCTCTAGTGATATGCAGCGTGAAGAGTCGATCGAAGCCCAAGTCAGAGCTATACGTCAGTTCGCTGACGCGAACAACATAATAATTGTCGGCGAATACTTTGATCGTGCGAAATCAGGAACCGGCACCGATCGCGAGCAATTCCAAAAGATGATTCGAGATTCCGCCAAGAAAAACTTCGATATTGTTCTGGTTCATAAAGTCGATCGTTTTGCTCGAAACAGGAATGACAGCATGGGTGCAAGGATTCAGCTCAAGAGAAACGGCATCTCAGTCATTTCTGTCACGCAACTGTATGATAGCGAAAGCCCTGAAGGTATCATGATGGAAGCCATGTTGGAAGCTATGGCAGAATATTACTCGAAGAACCTTGCAACTGAGGTCGAAAAAGGAAAGAGGGAGAATGCTCTAAAAGGAAAACATGTAGGGGGCTGCCCACCCTTAGGGTATGATGTTGATCGCGAAAGCATGAAACTTGTGATAAACCAGCACGAAGCAAGCGCAGTGAAAATGATCTTTCAGATGGTGCTAGATGGAAAAGGTTATGGCCACATGATCAATCAGCTTAGAGCAAAGGGGTTTAAGACAAAGCGCGGCAACGATTTTGGAAAAAATTCGCTTTACGAAGTGATTCGTAATGAAAAATATACCGGAACATATATTTATTCTAAAACTGCGGCGAAAGATATTGATGGGAAATTCAATCGCCATAAGCATAAAGATTTTGAAGACATTATTCGCGTTGAGAATGCCGTTCCAGTTATCATCGAGCGACATGTATTCGATAAAGTACAGGAACTTATGGCTGTTAGAAGTAGAACAAAGGCCAGACATAAGGCTGTGGAAACCTATTTGCTTTCAGGGATGATAATCTGCGGCGAATGCGGAAGCATATTTGCAGGGAACAGACGCAAAGCAAACAGCACGCATCCAGAGTACGTGTCCTATAGGTGTACGAAAAAGAATAGTAGCTCACGTTGCATGAACCGCGAGATCCGCCGAGAAGACATTGAAGATCATGTCCTCTCGAATCTTGCGTCGCTTGTATTTGATGAGTCAGTCATTCCACAAATAGTGGATGACTATAACGGGTTTAGACGCGAGCAAAATAAGGATGCTTACAGCGAAATCCAGAAGCTCAGTAAAAACATCAAGGTAAAGGAGGGGGAAATTTCCAATGTAGTAAATGCTATTTCGGCAACAGGGTCACTCGCCCTAGCTAATCGCTTAAAGCAACTCGAAGCGGAAAAGGCGATTCTGGATTGCGAAATAACGGAACTGGAGGTACAACTTCGAATAGACGATGTAGACGTCGAAAGCATGAAGGCTGCCTTTCGGAAAGCGCGCAGTATGCTGCAAGAAAGAAGTTTACCTAACATGCAGAGGCTACTCGATGCTTATGTAGAAAAAGTTTATCTTTTTCAGGATCGCGTCGAAATCGTCTACAACTTTGGTTTCAGTGCAGAAATCTTCAAAGAAAAACCGCACCGTGCAGCCCTGGAAAGCAATCACGATGCGGTCATCCCTCACGAAGTTTCACAACGCGAGGATAAAAATGGCGGAGAAGGAGGGATTTGAACCCTCGCGCCGCTTCACACAGCCTACTCCCTTAGCAGGGGAGCCCCTTCGGCCTCTTGGGTACTTCTCCAAGCGGGTGGACGTGGTGTTATCGAAATGGCGGAGAGAGGGGGATTCGAACCCTCGGCGCCTGACGGCGTCACTGGTTTTCAAGACCAGCTCCTTAAACCACTCGGACATCTCTCCACAGAGCGTTGTTGACGCCATATCAGTATAGCAAGCTGGGGAGGGCCTGTCAATGGTGATTTGTGCGGGGTTTGGGGGGCGAGATGGAAACGGAGCCCCTGTGGCAGCGGGCTCCGTTTCTGAGGGAAGACACAACGGGGTAGAAGCGACTGAGGCAACGTGGGGGGCCTGGCAAGAGCCCTGCACGCGCATGTTAGATTCAACTAACATTTACAAGTTTGATGATACCACAGCCGCAATTCCGTGTCAAGCACTCGGAATTTATTTTTTGATCAATCGGAATACGAATCGGTATCTGTGCCGCTGCCATCGGGCGCGTCAACGGCGATGCGGGCGGGAGAAGCGGCGGCTTCTTTTGCGGTGCCGAGGTAGCTGGGAAGCTGCATGCCGGCCATATCGAACATGTCGCGCATGGGCGGGATCGAATGGAGCATGCCGGAGAGGAAGTTGGCGGTGGTAGAGGTGCCGTCTTTGCCGCCCATGCCGTCCCAGACCGTCACTTTGTCGATCTTGAGGTTTTGGATGGCCTGCACCTGCATCGCCACGAGGTCTTCGAGCTTGTCGGTGATCATGAGGTTCATGGCGTCGGAAGGGCTGCCACCGGCGGCGAGCACGAGCTTTTGCAGACCGGTGGCCTGGCGAGTGAGTTTTTCCTCGACGCCGCGGGCCTCCGCTTGCATGCGGGCAAAAATGGCGTCGGCTTCGCCAGCCGCGCGACGGCGAATTTGTTCGGCTTCGGCTTCGGCTTGGAGGGCGACTTGGCGCTTGTGAATTTCGGCCTGAACGATGATGTCGGCTTCGAGCGTCGCTTGCTGGAGGTTGGCGCGCGCGATTTCGGCGGCTTGCTCGGCGGCATAAGCTTCTTCGAGGGCGCGAGCCGCCATGATCTTTTCGGCAGCGGTCGCGCGGCGGAGGGCATCGGCCTCTTTTTCGCGGCGGGTGGCGTCGGATTGGGAGATCGTGACCTGCGCTTCGTTCTCGCCCTGGATGGCGGACGAGTTGGCTGCGGCAACTTCGACGCGCTGATCGCGCTGGGCGTTGGCCTCGCCGATCGATCCGTCGCGGCTTTTTTCGGCAACGCTGATCTTGGCGTCGTTGATGGCTTTGGCAGCGGCCTCTTTGCCGAGGGCTTCGATGTAGCCCGACTCGTCGTTGATGTCGGTGACGTTGACGTTGATGAGCCGCAAGCCGATCTTTTTCAGTTCGGTTTCGACGTTGCTGGAAACGGCGCTCAGGAACTTGTCGCGGTCGGTGTTGATCTCTTCGATGTCCATCGTCGCGACGACGAGACGGAGCTGGCCGAAGATGATGTCCTTGGCGAGTTCCTGGATCTCGGACATCTTGAGGCCGAGGAGGCGCTCCGCGGCGTTCTGCATGACGCCCGGTTCGGTCGAGATGCCGACCGTGAAGCGGGAGGGGACGTCGATGCGGATGTTCTGGCGGCTCAAAGCACTTTTGAGGTCGACGCTGATCGAGATCGGGGTCAGGTCCAGGTATTCATACGATTGCAACACCGGCATGATGAAGGCGGCGCCGCCGTGGATGCAGCGCGAGGAACGGGCGGCGCCCTCGTGGTCGCTGCCGATCTTTCCGTAGATGACGAGTATCTTGTCGGACGGGCACTTCCGGTAGCGCGACGCGATGAAGAAGATCATCGAGAGCGCGAGGATCGCGAGCACGGAGATAAGGATGATCACTGCAAAGTTCGGCATGGTTTCATTCTCCTACTAGTCGTGTTTGGCGCAGTTGAAAGAGGCGAGGGTGGGGCGGGCAAAAGCTCAGACCGGTTCGACGACGCAGATCTGGCCTGCCAGCACATCGACGACGCGGACGGGCGTGCCGCTGGGGAGGGGGAAGTCCTGCTTCGAAACGGCATCGAGCTCGCGGAGCGATTCTTGGAGGACGAGGCTGATCTTGCCGCTGCCCTGGCCTTGGGCGGGGACGGTGAGGTAGACTTGTCCGACGAGGCCGATCGCCTTTTCGAGGCGCATGGTACCGTTGTATTGCATGCCGATCGCCCATTTGAAGAACAAGGCGATGAGATACATGGAGAGGGTGCCGCCGACAAGGGCGCCGAGCAATGCAAGCGGGGTGGGCATGCTGGCGTCGAGCAGCACGATCCCCAGCCAACCGCCGACGGCGAAAAAGGCGATGATGCCGCGCAGGGTGAAGAGACGGAGGCTGGCGGCACCGCTGGGATCGGCGTCGTCGGGGGCGTAAGAATCGGTGTCGTAGGCGTGGTCGCCGTGGCCGAACTGCGTGATGTGGCCGTGGTCGGCGAGCGATTCGCCCATCGCGTCGCCCATGGGAGCGTCCATGCCGTTGGCGCCGACGCCGTCCAGGTCGATGTCGTGCGATCCGATCTCGCCCATGCCGTGGGCGTCGATTCCGTGCGTGTCCATCCCCGCATCCATGCCGTTGGCGCCGCCCGCGTCGGCATCCATGTCGTGACCGCCGATGCTGATGAGTTGCAGGACGGTTTGGACGATCAACACGACAGTGGCGGGGATGGCAAAGGTGGCGAGCACGCGTTGGATGGACGAGAGCGCTTCCCACCATGCGATCATGGGGCATTCTCCTTTCTTGGTCGTAGCGCGTCGAAGGGGTACCCGACATCATCAGTATAGAGGATTCACGTTTCGAATACCAACCATAGGTGACGAAGTGGCGCGATCCCCCCTCAAAATGTCGGCGAATTCCGCCCAAAAAGCAAATCGTCCGCCATGGGGTGACGGACGAAAGAATCGAAACATGGAGCTTTGTGCCTTGTCGCGGGCTGAGGGGATGCGAAGCGGGCGCTTACCAAGCGAAGCCCTGTACGATCGCGTCAAAACCCCGAAGCCGGCGCGAGGTCGCGGGCGGTGCTCATTGCGACCAGTGTGCGGCAGAGCGTCGAACAAACGATCAGCGCAAAGCTGAGGTCGCGGTGGATGTTGGCGCGCGGGGCTTCCATATAGAGGGCATGCATGCGGTCGAGGTAAGCGAGAAGCTCGTCTACACTCTCGGGGAGGTCGGCGCGGTGCAGCGCGAGCGCATCGGCGCGCAAGCTGCCGCGGAAGGAGACGACGCGTTCATGGATGTGCATTTCGTAATTCATGTGCTGCTTGAACGTGCCGCGAAAGCCTCTATTGTGCGGAAAGGTAAAAAAGTCGGTTACGTAGTGGCAGACGATACCCAAGCGGTAACTGTAGGCGCCGCGCTGCCCGTCGAAGGGGCTTTGGGCGAGGTCAACAATGGCGTCGCGAACGAAATCGTAGGACTCGCCGATGTTGTGTTTTTGGGTGCGGATCATGGGGGACAGGTCGGGCTTGACATTCCCGTATGCGAAGCGGCGCGCGTGGAGCGTGCAACCGAGCTTTCGTACTTGAGCGCCGATGATGCGGCTCAACAGCAAGTGAGTAAATACGAGCATGATGCTGACATGTTCCTTCCGTCGTTACCGTTCGATGGGCTGCGAATGCTCTCATTATACTACGCATAGCTAGATAAAAACAGTGGCAAATGCGCGATAAAGTTTGCATTTTTGTGAATTTGCTTTGCCGTATATTGGGAATGAACCGATTAATCGCGAACGGTTCTTCACAAGATACCTGTTGTGAAATGGATGACAAGAAGGGGCAAATGCGACATAATAAAGTGTTGAAACGACGCAGACAGGAGGGAAGGCCATGGCGTGCTGCAAGGGAGAGACGATCGGCGCTCTGGCGGCGGCGATTCGGATTGCGATCGGCGATGCGGAGCGCGACGCGCTCTGTGAGGCGGTCGCGGCGGCGTGGGACGCGATCGATGCGCGCTTGCCACAGAACGACGCGGGCATACGCGAAACGTTCGGGATGATCGAGGGACGCAACGCCTTTCGCGAGGACATTCCCCACGAAAGGACGGGACGTTCTGACATGCTGTCGAACGCGCCCGATCGCGACGGCAGGGCCTTCCTCGTGCCCTTTGACCGAAAGGCCACGCCATGAAGCGATGGAATGAGCCGATGCACCGATGGGTCGACAGACTGCGGCGCAAAGAAGTTTCGGCCGTGGAACTCACGCACTGTGCGTTGGCGCGCATCGAGGCGCTGGAAGAACGGATCGGCGCGTTTGTGACCGTGTCGCCCGACTTGGCGATCGCGCAGGCCGAGGCGGTCGATGCGGCGCGGATGCGCGGCGAAGTGCTGCCGCCCCTCGCGGGCATTCCCTTCGCGCTGGAAGACAACATTTGTACGCGCGGCGTGCGGACGACCTGTGCGTCCCGCATGCTGGCGGACTTCCTGCCGCCGACCGACGCGACGATCGCGGAGCGCTTGCGGGCGGGTGGCGCGGTTTTGGTCGGCAAGGCCAATTTGGGCGAATTCGGCATGGGGGACGCGACGGATACGTCGTGTTTTGGCGTGGCGCGAAACCCCTGGGACGCCGGGCGCGTTTCGGGCGCTTCGAGCAGTGGGAGCGCGGCTGCGGTTGCGGCGGGCGTGGCGTTTTTTTCGGTCGCCACCGACGCGGATGGATCGATTCGGAAAGCGGCGTCCTTTTGCGGTGTCGTCGGGCTCAAGCCGAGCTACGGGCGGATCTCGCGATCGGGCGTCGTGGCCTTCGCGTCTTCGCTCGTCCAAGCGGGGCCGCTGGCCCGGAATGTCGCGGACGCCGCCCTCGTCTACGAAACGATCGTCGGGCGCGACCCGCTGGACGTCGCGACCTGGCAGGGCGGCGAGACAGCGATCGCCCGCGGTGCCGATCTACGGGGTTTGCGCCTGGGGCATCTGGCGGCGCTGGAAAGCGCCTGTGCGCAAGACGTACAGAAAGCGTGGCGGCGGGCGTCGGAGGCGCTGGAACGCGCAGGCGCGATCGTCGAAGACGTTGCGCTCGAGGGTTTGGCAGGGGCGGGCGCCGCCTGTGACGCCATTGCGTCGGCCGAGGCAGTCTCGAATCTCGGACGTTTCGACGGCCTTCGCTTTGGCCACCGCGCAGCATGCGGCGGCGATTGGGACGACAGGATCGCGGCCAACCGGGGCGAGGGCTTTGGCGCAGTCGTCAAGCAGAGGCTTCTTCTGGGGGCGGCGCTCTTGTCGGAGGGCGATCTGCTGCGGCGGGCCCGCCTGACGCGGAGCCGCATCATCGACGCGTGGGCGGATGCTTTCCAGCGCTACGATCTGCTGATCGTGCCGGTCAGCGCCGGGACGGCGTTTCGTTTCGGAGAGACGCCCCCGCGAACGGCGATCGACGATTGCACGATGGCAGTCAACCTGGCCGGTCTGCCCGCGATCAGCGTTCCGGTGGGCTTCGATGAGAAGGGGCTTCCGATCGGCGTCCAGATCGTCGGGGCGCGCTGGCAGGAGAGCCGCGTCTTTCGCGCGGCGTTTGCCGTCGAAGAGGCGATGGAAACACGACCTTTGCCTGAGGGAGGGGGGTGTCGCCGTGCAGGGGGATAGCGCTTTCGAAGCGGTGATCGGCCTGGAAATCCACGTCGAACTCCAGACGAAAAGCAAGCTCTACTGCGCTTGCCCGACGCGCTTCGGCGCTGCCGAAAATGCGCAGATCTGTCCGGTTTGCGCGGGCTTCCCGGGTGCTTTGCCCGTGCTGAACTGCGAGGCGATATGGCTGGCGGCGAAGGCGGGCTTGGTGCTGGGCTGCGAGATCGCGTCCGAATCGCGCCAGGACCGCAAGCATTACGTTTACCCCGATCTGCCCAAGGGCTACCAGACCTCCCAGGACGAACCGCTCTGCGGCCCGGGGCGGTTGGCGTTCGAATCGAATGGCGTGGAGAAAACGGCGCGGATCGCGCGCGTACACATCGAGGAGGATGCGGGGAAGCTCAACTACGGCGACGGCGACGCGCGAATCGACCTCAACCGCTGCGGCCTGCCGTTGATCGAGGTCGTGACCGAACCTGAGTTTCGGACGGGCGAGGATGCTGCCGCTTTTGCCGAGGAACTCCGCAACGCGCTCGTCGAGGCGGGCGTCACGAATGGCCGCATGGAAGAGGGGGCGTTGCGTTGCGATGTGAACCTGTCGCTGCGGCCCGTGGGCGCGAACGCGATGGGGGAGCGGACAGAGATGAAAAACCTGAATTCCTTCGGTGCCATCCGTCGCGCCATCGCTTGGGAAGTCGACCGCCAGGGGGCGATCCTGCGCGGCGGAGGGACGATCGTCCGGCAGACTCTGCGTTGGGACGATCGGGCGCGCCGCGGCGAAGTGATGCGCCGGAAAGAAGCGGCGGCGGACTACCGTTTCCTGCCCGACCCTGACATCCCGCCCATCGCACTCGACCCGCAAGCGATCGCTGCCCTCCGCGCGACCTTGCCGATCTTGGCGTCGGAGCGCCGCAGAATCGGCCGCGAACAGGGCCTTTCGCCCTACGAGGCGCGGCAGATCGCGAGCGTACCGGAAGAATTCGCGTTGTGGCGGGACATGGTTGCGGGCGGTGCCCCGCCCCAAGCGGCGGCCAGGCTGCTGCTGGGCGATCTGCGGCGACTCGCCAATATGCGCGGCCAGCCCCTGCCCCTCGACGCGACGCAGCTTTGCGGCGTCGTCGCGCTGACCGAGTCGGGAGCGTTGAACCTCACGATGGCGGCGCGGCTTCTCGAAGCGCTGATCCGACCGGAAAACGAAGGCAGGGCACCGGATGCGCTTGCCCAAACGATGGGTCTGTCGCGCGTCACGGACGATGGCGCGATCGAAGCCCTTTGTGCGAAGGCGATACGCGTACTCCCACGGGCGGCGGAGGACGTCCGAAACGGCAAGAAAAAAGCGCTGTCGGCCCTCGTCGGCCAGGCGATGCAAGAGAGCGGTGGGCGTGCCGATCCGTCGAAACTGCGCGACTTCCTGCTCACGATGTTGATCACCCGAGCGTGAGCCCGCCGCGAAAGCGTGCGGCTGATGCATGTGCAACCCAAGACGTAACGTAGAATGGAAAGGGGACATTTTGATGAAAGCAAAACGAATCATTCCGTGCCTGGATACGCGCGATGGGCGCGTCGTCAAAGGTGTCAAGTTTGTGGACATCCGCGACGCCGGCGATCCGGTCGAGACAGCGCGTCGCTTCGACGCAGAAGGCGCCGACGAGCTGGTCTTCCTCGACATCACGGCCACGAACGAGGGCCGCAAAACGACGCTCGACGCCGCGCGACGGGTCGTGGAAGCGATCTCGATCCCGCTGACCGTAGGGGGCGGCATCTCCGACCTCGACGGCATGGCGGCGATCTTCGACGCAGGGGTGAGCAAAGTGTCGATCAACTCGGCGGCGATCCGGCGTCCGGCGCTGATCGACGAGGCGGTGGCGCGTTTCGGCAGCGATCGCATCGTCGTCGCGATCGACTGCCAGGCGCGCGAAGGCGTCTATGAAGTGCTGATCAACGGCGGCCAGGTGCAGGCTGGGCGCGACATGCTCGCATGGGCGCTCGAAGTCGAGAATCGCGGCGCGGGGGAGATCCTGTTGACGTCGAAGGACGCCGACGGCACGAAAAACGGCTATGACCTCACGGCGACGCGCATGCTGGCCGATGCGCTTCGCATTCCGGTGATCGCGTCGGGCGGCGCGGGCAGGAAAGAAGACTTCTTCGCCGCCTTTGCGGAAGGCAAAGCCGACGCGGCGTTGGCGGCGTCCCTCTTCCATTTCCGCGAGGTCGCGATCCCCGAATTGAAAGATTATTTGGAAGAACAAGGCATTCCGGTTCGCAGGGCAAAATGAAGGACGACAAGAAACCGTGGTTCGCGAAGCCGCGAACCGACGTAAGGAGTGAGCGCGTATGTGTGGGATCGTCGGATATGTCGGACATGAAAACTGTGTGGAACACCTGATCAAGGGCTTGCGCAGCCTCGAATACCGCGGTTACGACTCGGCTGGGGTCGCGGTGATCGACGGTGGGATTCTCCGCATCCGCAAGGCAAAAGGACGCCTCGCCATGCTCGAAGGGCTGATCGAAGCCCTACCGGTCGATGGGACGATCGGCATCGGACACACGCGCTGGGCAACCCACGGCGAGCCCAACGACGTCAATGCCCACCCCCACGCCGACATCGGAGGCAAGCTCGCGATCGTCCACAACGGCATCATCGAAAACTACTTCGCGCTCAAACGCAGGCTGGAGGCGAGCGGCGTCGTCTTCGCGTCGGAAACCGATACCGAAGTGATCGCGCAGCTATTGGGGCACTACTATGACGGCGACATGAAGGCGACCCTCTATCGGGTGTTGCCCTTGCTGGAAGGGTCGTTTGCCTTGGCGGTGCTCGACGTCTCGCAGCCTGGGACGCTCTTCGCCGCGCGCAAAAACAGCCCGCTCGTCGTGGGAAAGGGCGAAAACGCCCACCTCGTCGCCAGCGACATTCCGGCGCTGCTGTCCTATAGCCGCGACGTCTATTTCATGGAAGACGGCGAGGTCGCCGTGCTGACCGAAAGCGACGCGCAGTTTTTCGATGCGTTCGGCAACGCGCTCGACAAGGACATGACGCGCATCGATTGGAAGGTCGACGCGGCGGAAAAGGGCGGCTACCCGCACTTTATGCTCAAAGAGATCTGCGAGGAGCCCGAGGCGCTGCGAAACACGTTGGCGCACTATGTACAGCTCGACAACCCGCCGCGCTTCCGCGAAGGCAGCCTGCCGTTCACGAAGGAAGAGATCGCGGGCGTATCGCGCGTGACGATCCTCGCCTGCGGGACGGCTTACCACGCCGGCATGCTGGGGCGTGCGCTCATCGAGGCGGCGACCGGCATGCCCGTACAGGTCGAAATCGCGAGCGAGTACCGCTACGGATCTTCGCCGGTGCTGGAAGGGGAACTGTGCGTCGTCGTCAGCCAATCGGGCGAGACGGCCGACACGATCGCCGCCATGCGAAAGGCGCGGTCGGTCGGGACGAAGGTCGTCGCGCTCTGCAACGTGATCGGCAGCACGATCGCGCGCGAAGCCGACGCCGTGCTCTACACGCTGGCAGGGCCAGAGATCGCCGTTGCCTCGACGAAAGCCTACGTCACCCAAGTGCTGCTTTTCGAGCTTCTCGCGCTCGACTGGGGGCAAAAGCGCGGGCGGATCGACGGCGCGACACTGGCGGAGCGGCTCGGAGCGCTCTCCGCGCTTCCGGAAAAGGCCGCGGCCTTGATCGAAGAGAGCCAGATCGAGCGCATCCAACAGCTTGCAAGCCGCGTCTTCGATTCGAAGAGCGTGTTCTTCATCGGGCGCGGCCTCGACTACGCCACGGCCCTCGAAGCGGCGCTCAAGCTCAAGGAGATCTCCTACATCCATTCGGAATCCTATGCCGCGGGCGAGCTGAAGCACGGCACGATTGCCCTCGTCGAGGAAGGGACGCTCGTCGTCGCCATGGCGACCCAGGGTGGTGTGCGCGACAAAATGGCGAGCAACATCGAAGAAGTGAGGGTGCGCGGCGCGCACGTGCTCACCATCCTGCCCGAAGGCGATTCGACGGGCAGCATGGAGCAGGCTGGCGAGCTTTGGCGCATCCCCCGCACCGACGACGCGCTGGCACCGCTCTTGTCGATCATACCGCTCCAACTCTTCGCCTATTTCATGGCGCTGGAAAAGGGCTGCGACATCGACAAACCGCGCAACCTGGCCAAGAGCGTGACGGTCGAGTAGGCGCCAAGATCTTGCGAGATATTGGATTGCAATTGTATAAATTTAGGAAATGAAACGTCAATTTTTCTCGAAATGCTTGGCATTTTATAAGAAGAATGTTAGAATGGAATCGGGAACGGGGTTGCAAGCCGTCCCACGCAGTTTGTGCGTTTCCGCTAAACTGGAAATGCGAATTCATCACGTAAAGCCGCTCCGGTGGGGCGGCTTTTCCGCATGCTGCGAAAAGGAAGCGGTTTACGATTGCGGCTGATTTGGCGCGATGCGGTTTGGCCCTGGCGCGTAGGCGTAGTGCGGCAGAGGCTCGCGTTCTTCGGCGGTTTGGAGCGCTCCGCGGCGGGCGGCACCGTAGTAGACGGCGCTGGCCGTCATGCGATAGGGGAGGATATAGACGTTGGCGAGGCCGAGTGTCGTGAAGGAAAGAAGACGAAGCGGCGTAAAGCTGAGCTGAAACGCGAGGTAAGAAAGGCGTCGGGCGCGCATGAGCGCCTTGCTCGCCCGCAAGAGTTCGCGACCGGATGCGCTGGGGAGGTCGTGAAGCAGATAGGGCGTCATTGCATAGCGCGCCACCCGCCATACCCCCCAAAACAAGCCGACGATCGCGAGCGCAAGCGCCGCGAAGGAAGCGGCCGTCGCGGGCGGATGGGCGAACGAAGGGCTGTGCAGAAGGACGTAGGCGAAAAAGAAAAAGGCGCACGGCGCGAAGTGAAGCGCGGTCCAGAGCGAAAGCCAGGCGTTGGTGCGAAAATAGCGGGCATAGGAGGAAAAACAGACGAGCGCGTCATAGATACCGGCTCGGTTGCGGTGGCGACGCAGCATCAAAAAGTAAGCGCGCAAAGACAAGGTTATCGGTCCGCCCAGGCCCAGCCAGATCGACGTGACGATCGCCGAATGGAGCAGCGCGCGCTGCGACACGTCGCGAAGGATCAAAAGCTGGGGTGTGCGGGCGAAAATCCCTCTGAGATCGCGCAGGGCCGGCACCCAAATGGCGACGGTGCACAACAAAAACGGCAATGTCGTGACGAGAAAGAGGGGGAAAACCGTCAAATAGGTGCGCAAACAGCGGCCTTTCACCCTTCGGCGGGCTTTTTGCTTGATTTGCCTTCGATCCAGCATAGTCCAATCTCCTGAAGCGATTTCAACATAGCAACATTATAGGCGGTATAGATGCGAATGTAAATAGATTCATTGCTTTCCAAATTTCGAAAAAGGGCATGCCCGAACGTGTCAGGCATGCCCTTTGCTTGGCGAGGGCTTAGGTGGTTTCGATGCCGGGGGTTTCGCGGTAGTTCATGCCGCGCAGATAGTCGTAGTAAGCGGCGTAGGTGACAGATTCATAAGGCATGACGTAGATGTAGGCGATCCCGCAGGTGATGCTCGCGAGCAGATCCCAGAGGATGAAGCTCAAGCTGAGAACGAAATACTCCCAGCGGTGGCCCATCATGAGGCGCTTGCTCTCGTTCAAGGCGCCACTCGCGCCGATTTCGGGGTTTTCCCAGATGGCGTAGGGCGCCATCGAGTAAAGCATCACGCGGATCAGCGCGTAGACATAGGCGGCGAGCGAGGCGATGAGCAACACGACGCCGATGATCGTCGGATACCCCGTGGTCAAGAGCCCTAGGCCGACCGAGTACAGCACGATGAAGGGCAAGAGCCAGATCATCGCCCAGAGCACGGTCCAAAGCATCGTCGCGATGAAGGGACCCATGTGCTGGAAACCGGACAACGCATCG
This sequence comes from Eubacteriales bacterium, assembly GCA_031553675.1. Lineage (GTDB taxonomy): Bacteria > Bacillota > Clostridia > Christensenellales > CALWSW01 > JAVBLF01. The sequence goes on from JAVBLF010000032.1 coordinate 13,916, forward strand.
CCGAGGGTGGCGGGCTGGCGGCGGGCAATCTTCACATAGTAGCCGCAGAGCGAGGTGCTCAAGGGACTGATCAGAATGGCGTAGACGAAGATGATGCCCGACATGCCGAGCATGACAAAGGGGTTGGCGCTTTCCGCCCAGGCTTCCATGCCGTTGGGACCGTACGCGATGAGGGCGGGCGCGACGCTCATGCCGTAGATGAGCATCATGGGCAGGGTGATGATCAGGCTGACGAGGAAGCCGACGAGAAAGATGCGGAACCACTGACCTTGGATGATGTTGCGCACTTCTCGTTTCAGGCCGGCGCGATCGAACATGGGAATCCTCCTTTACTGGGGTGCATCATGGCGGATAAAACGTTGGCAAAGGACGAGGCGGTGGGTGCCACATCCATTTCCTGTAAGTATTGTATCATAGTGAAACGGTGCGGTAAAGACATAACGATCGTATGCCACAAGTGGGTGTTCCAAAGCAACATATGAGCGTCTATGTGTCACTGCCGGCAAGCGGGTGATCCCGCGCGCCTCGCAGGTATTCGTAGTATCCGCCCATCGTGAGGTGGATATAAGGGTAGACGTAGACCGAGGCGAGGCCAAAGGACAAGAGGACGAGGAGCAGCCACCCCAAAAAGCTCAGCTGCGTTTCGAAGAGCTCCCAGCGGTGGCCCCGCATCATGTCTTTGCTGCGATCGAGCGCATCCCGCGCGCCGAGGGTCGGGTCGTCGCTGACGATGTAATTGACCATCGAATAGCGGAGCGTGATGGGGATGATGGCGATCGAAAAGGCCAAGGCCGCCAAGAGAGCGAGCCAGCTGAGAGGGGTGTTTTGGCTTTCCAGAGTGGTGCTGAGAACCAGAAGGGCGCTCCCGGGCAGCTGCCAGACCGCATACCAGAGCGTCGCCCATAGATTCGCCAGCCAATACGGTTTCCGGTGATGCAGGGCATCGCGGAATACGCTCGCGAGGTCGCCCCCTTCGCCCCGGTAGAGGCGCACGGCGTAACCGTGGATCGCGATGGTCAGCGGCGCGACGATCAACGCGTAAACGCCAAAGACGACGCCCCAGGGCCAAGTGAAATCGACGCCGTTGCGCACAGGCAAGAGCGCGCTGAACGCCGAGCCGATCGTGCCCCCCAAGGCAAGCGCATCCGAAGATTCCGAACGCAATTCCCCGATCAG
>JAVBLF010000005.1:0-14499 GCA_031553675.1 Eubacteriales bacterium
GCCGGAAGACGACCTGACCATTCGCGAAATTTACGACGAGATCAAGCTGCCGCAGAGAGCCACACGGCATTCGGCGGGCTATGACATTTTTGCTCCGATCTTCTTCTGCCTGAAGCCCGGCGCGTCGATCACGATTCCGACAGGTATCCGCGTGGAACTCAAGAAGGATCGCTTCCTCATGTGCGTGCCGAGAAGTGGTCTGGGCTTCAAGTTCAGATTGCAGCTCGACAATACGACCGGGGTCATCGACGCGGATTATTTTGAGGCCAACAACGAAGGGCATATTTTTGCCAAGCTGACCAACGACGGCAAAGAAAACAAGATCATCTCCATCAAACAGGGCGACGCGTTCATGCAGGGGATCATCCTGCGTTACGACGTGGTTGAGGATGATGCTGCGGATGGCGTCAGACATGGCGGGTTAGGAAGCACTACGAGGAGATAAATGATGTTTGAGAAGTGGCCAGATATTGTGAGTGTAGATTTGTTATGTGATATGCTATGTATTTGCAAGAATACGGCATATAAACTGCTCAAGCAGAACAAGATAAGAAGCATCAAGGTAGGACGCTCATACCGAATACCAAAAGTATTTATAATAGATTACGTACAAAGAAAGCGGGTGGACTCTTGAATTTTTCTGTTTGCTTTAGTACACTTAGACTGATAGAAACCAATATGCAGGAGTTCCGTAGTCAGAAAGGAGATCATTCATGACTGGAAGCCTGCAAGTTAAAAAAGGCTTTTTCTTTGTTGTAGTAAATTTATACGATGATGAAGGGAAACGAAAGCCAAAGTGGGTTAGCACCGGTATATCAGCTCTGCCCGGCAACAAGCGTGAAGCCGAAAAGAAGATGCGAGAAATTTTGTCAATATATGAAAAGGGCAAGGTTGTCGCATATGAAGGCAGGTTGTTTTCCGATTGTATAGCTGATTGGATTGTGGAAATAAAGCCAAGCGTTGAACAGATAACTTGGGAGAGTTATACGTCATACGCGACAAATCACCTTATTCCGTATTTCTCTGAGGCGAAAATCAAACTGAGTACCCTCACACCGAAGCACCTTGAAAATTATTACAAATATAAACTTGAAAACGGTCGCATTCGTGGAACGGGAGGACTCAGCGCCAATTCAATTAAGAAGCATGCTGTGGTTATTCATGGTGTACTGAGGGATGCGCTGAAGAAGAACCTAATACCCTATAATCCGGCAGAGAGGGCGAGCCTACCGAAATGTGATACGTCTCCGGTCGGCAAGTTTTACAACCCAGAACAGGTAAAGCGGCTTCTTGAATTGGTTAAAGGAACCTCTATTGAAGCTGCTGTCTTCCTTACTGTTTATTATGGATTTAGGAGGAGTGAGGTCTGCGGTTTGAAGTGGGATGCGATCGATTTTGATGCTGATACTTTGCTGGTAAAACATACAGTGGTCAAATTTCGATCGAGGATTGAGAAGGACAGAACAAAAAATAAATCTAGCCGTCGCTCATATCCCTTGCTTTCCAATGTACGCGCATTTCTAGTCCGATTACGTATCGAACAAGCTAACTACGAAAAACTGTTCGGTGACAGATACACGAAGAACGATTATGTGTGTACGTGGCCGGATGGGAGACCCCTTGAGCCGGATTATGTAACGCGTAAGTTCAAGCAAATTCTGAGACAGAATAATATGCCAGAAATCAGATTTCATGACTTACGTCATACCACGGCTACTGTGCTGCTGTCTATTGGGTTCTCGCTAAAGGAGATTGGGGATTGGTTAGGGCATCGCGATTTTGCCACAACAGCGAATATTTATGCTCATTTGGACTTCAAGAGCAAGATCGATATGGCTGAAAAGCTTCAAGATTGCTTTTCGCCCGACTCTCCCAAGAAGCAAGAATGCGAAGCCAATCCGGTTATTGACTTGCTAAAATCACCGGTTGATGACCATGACCCTACCCCAAAGTGTTAGAATTGTTAGAACAAAATGAGGCTGCTCGTTAGAACACGTTAGAACAAGTGTTAGAACAGCCGAAAAAATGGGATTATAAGGGTTCGAGAGAAAAAGAAAAATCCCGCAAACTCACTATCTGCGGGATTTGTTCTGGTCTGGGTGAGAGGATTTGAACCTCCGGCCTCTTGAACCCCATTCAAGCACGCTACCAAGCTGCGCCACACCCAGAGGCTGTTTGAAGAACCGAAATTCATTATACCAGAGGGGGAGGACAAAAGCAAGCCGCGCTAACAAAAAAGCGAAAAAGAAATGTGAAGGCCGGACGTAGCGTCTTGGGGGCGCCTTTCAGTGTCACACACTCACAGCAATGTCTCGACTTTGCGGGAGAGGCACCCATCGGACAAAGGCTCCGCGCAAAATCCACCAGACGCGAAATGCGAGGCAGGCACTATGCGGCCAGGGTTTCGTCCGAAACGATCGCATCGAGGGGCGTGATCGCGGAGCGATAGACCTGGAAGAAAAAGACACTGGCGATCAGGATCGAGAACAGTTCGGCGATGGGGATGGACGCCCAGACGGCGTTGAGGCCGAGTGTGCGGGCGAAGATCCACCCCAGCGGCAAGATGAAGATCAGCTGTCGGAGCATGGAAATGATCAAGCTCTTGAAGCCGTGACCGATCGATTGAAAGAAGGTCGATACAGTGATGCCCGCGCCCGCGAAGACAAAGGCCAGGCTGACCGAGCGGAGCGCGACTGTGCCGATGGCGAGCATCTCGTCGGAAGCGCTGAAGAGGCGAAGAAGCGCGACGGGCCAGATCCAGAAGATCGCTAGCCCGATGGCCATGATCGCGACCGAGGCGATGAAGGTCAGGCGGAAGCTTTTCATGAGGCGATCTTTTCTTCGCGCGCCAAAATTGTAGGAAAAGATCGGCATGGCGCCCTGTTGGAGGCCGAAGACCGGCATGAAAACGAAAGATTGCAGCTTGAAGTAGATGCCCAGCACCGACACCGCCGCTCCCGAAAAACCGATCAAAATGGCGTTGAAGCAAATGGTCAAGACGGCGCCGATCGACTGCATGACGATCGACGGAAAGCCGACGGCGTAGATCTGCTTGACGATCGCCCCATTCCAGCGAAAGCCTCGGAAAGTCAGGTGGATGTCGGTCTTGACGCGCTTGAGCATGATCAAGCTCGCAAACATGGAAATCCATTGACCGATGACGGTGGCGATCGCCGCGCCGGCCACACCCATGGCCGGAACGCCGAAATAACCGAAGATGAAGATCGGGTCGAGTATGATGTTGCTGATCGCGCCGATCGCCTGGATGATGGTCGATTGCATCATGTGGCCGCTCGACTGAAAGATGCGCGACGCCATCATTTGCACGAATACGCCGATCGAAAAGACCATGCAGATCTGCGCGTACTGCACGCCCCAAGCGTCGATCTGCGGGTCATTCGTGTAAGCGCCGACGAAAACGCCCGAAAACAGCAGACCGATCACGGCAAAGAGCAAGCCGCTGATCACGGCGAGCAACATGCTGTGCGCAGCGGCCGAATCGGCTTCCTGGTGGTTTTTCTCGCCCAAACGGCGGGACATGAAGCTGTTTGCGCCGACACCGGTGCCGACGGCCAGCGCGATCATGAACTGCTGGAGCGGAAAGGCCAGCGAGACCGCCGTCAACGCGTTTTCACCGATGCGGGCGACGTACATGCTGTCGACGATGTTGTAAAGGGCCATGATCAACATCGAAGCGCAGGCGGGCGCGGCCATGCTGACGAGCAAGCGCCCGATCGGAGCGACACCCATCCGGTTTTCGGCACGTGCGGCGGGCACGCGTTCTTCTTGGGACATCGTTTTACACTTCCTATTCTTGGCTGGGGTTTGCGAGCGCGCGGACGACGACGCTTGCGAGTATCATGCCGGCAACGGGCGGCACAAAGGACACGCTTCCCGGCGTGCGGGCATCGTCTCCGAGCGGCGTCAAGGGTTCTTCGCGCGAGTAGACGACGGCAAGGGAAGGCACGCCTCGCTTCTTCAATTCGCGACGCATGACCTTGCAGAGCGGACAGACCGACGTGGCGTAAATGTCAGCCACCTCGAAACGCGTGGGGTCGAGCTTGTTGCCCGCGCCCATCGCGCTGACGATCGGCACGACACAGCGCATCGCCTCTTCGACCAAGGCGATCTTGGCGGTCACGTTGTCGATCGCGTCGATGACGTAGTCAAAGCCTGCGAGCGATGGCGCGTTCGTCTGCCCGGGCAGATAGAAGAGCTGCCGCGCATCGATCTGGACGTGCGGGTTGATGTCGAGCGCGCGCTCTTTGGCGACCTCGACCTTGGGGCGTCCGATCGTCGAACGGAGCGCGTAGAGCTGCCGGTTGCAGTTCGTGAGATCGACGACATCCTTGTCCACCAGCAGGAGCGAGCCAATCCCGGATCGAACCAGCGCTTCGACGGCGAAAGAACCCACGCCCCCCACGCCAAAGACCGCCACGTTCGACGCGGCGAGACGCGCGATCGCGTCCACGCCCAAAAGCCGCGCGCTGCGAGAAAAGGCGGAAAAGCCCGGATCGGCATCTTTCACAACTACACCCCGCACTGTTATAATGACAAAATGGCGAAAAAAGCGCGCCTCAACGGCCGCGCATTCAGTATAGCACAGTGACGCGCGGGTGTGGAGGGGAAAAGCGATGACCCAGCGACTGGCGATGGCGAACGGCGAAACGCTCACCTACGAGCTGACGAAAAAGCCCATCAAAAACTTTAACGCCCGCATCCACGGCGACGGCAGCGTCTGTGTCAGCGCGCCGAAACGGGCTTCACTCGCTGATGTCGAGCGATTCCTGCGCGACAACTGGCACAAGATCCAAGCCCAGCAAGCGCGCCTTCAAAGCCAAACCCAAATCGTGGCGCCGCGCGACGGCGAAACCTTGCGCCCGCGCTTCGAAGCCGCGTTGCGCGAGGTCTGGCAGTCGATCGGCGACGAGGCGCTTCCCTATCCCAAACTTCGGATACGCGCGATGAGGAGCCGGTGGGGGAGCTGCTGCCCGCAAAAAGCTTCGATCTGCCTGAATTCGGCATTGGGCGAAGTCGATGAAGCATTGCTTCAATATGTCTTGTTGCACGAACTTGCCCACTTTCGCCACCCCAACCACAGCCCTGCGTTTTGGGCCTATGTCGCCCAGTGCGATTCGGATTACAAAGCAAAGCGCGACGCGCTGAACGGGCTGTCGCTCACCAAGCAATGACTTGTGGGTGATCGACATTTGCACACACACCAATCTCACACCAATGAATAAGGAAGGCCACCACATGCAAGCACTGAAAGAAGCGATCCTCCAAAGGGGCAAAGTCCTGCCGGGCGACATCGTAAGGGTCGATGGTTTTTTGAACCACCGCGTCGATGTTGAACTGATCGAAGCCATTGCCGACGAATTCGCCGCACGTTTCGCCGCCGCCCAACCCGACCTTGTGCTGACGATCGAAGCTTCGGGCATCGCGATCGCCTACGCGGTCGCCAAGCGCATGAAACTGCCCATGGTGTTCGCAAAAAAGGGGGAAGCCCGCAACATCGGCAAAGACGTCTACGCCGCCGACATCACGTCGTATACCCGCGGCCTGACTTACGGCGCTTTCGTGTCGAAGGCCCACCTGCACGCCGGTGACCGCGTTTTGATCGTCGACGACTTCCTCGCCAACGGACAAGCCGCGCTCGGTCTGGCCGCGATCTGTGAACAGGCTGGCGCGCCGGTCGTCGGCGTGGGGATCGCGATCGAAAAGAGTTGGCAGCGCGGGGGAGAACTGCTCCGCGGCAAAGGATTGGATGTCCATAGCGCCGCCATCATCGCGTCGCTCGAAGATGGCAATATACGCTTTGCGGAATAGGATGCACGCAAAATACAAAATTTAGCAATTCGCAAAAACATCGACTTCCCGCCGCAATTTGCCGTCTTTTGTTCAAAAAATCGTTACACAATCGGTGCGCGTCTGTGCTATGGTTGTCATGTATGTGGTTTTGCAAGTGTTCCACAAAGCGTCACTCGCATGCGCTATTGTCGGAACGCTACGAAAGGGGCGATGGTATGATGAGTGGAAACGACGGCCGGAAGGAGAACGGCCGTGATGAGCGCACAGACGACATGTCCGGTGCGCTCGACCGCGATGCTTTTTTGGGCGGATTGCGCCGCATGGGATGGCGCTCCGCTTTTTTGGAGGATGGCAAAGCGCTTGAAGCCCAGCTCGACGGGGCCGACGTCGCCGGATCGCTGATGGCGGCCTGGCGAAAAGATCCCACGCTGGACAACTTTGCCCGCCAACTCAACGGCGGGAGCGCGATTTTCTCCGACGACAACCGCCTGCGCCGCTTTGTCGCGGCGATGAACCTGGCCTACATCCAGGCCAAGAACGAACTCCCTGCGACGCTGACCGATTCCTACCTCGAACTGTTGTTCTGGGACGGCTGCGACATGCCCGAAGCCCGCGCGCACTTTGAACGCATCGGCGTTCGCTTTGCCGAGCAGTCGTCGGCGCATGGCATCGTGGGCGCCGAACTGGGCGAGCTGCTCCAGTCGCGCGACCTCTCGCCGCAGATGAAAGAGGTGCGTCGGGTCGCCGTCGACAAACTGCGCGAAACACTCCGCGGCCAGATCGCGATGGAGCGCGTGCCGAACGAACGCCTCCGCGCCGTGCTCGGCGCCGCAACCGGCATCGGCGGGGCCCGCGTCGTCAACGAGACGATCTGGGAGATGGCCCAGCAAAGCGTCAAGCAGGGCGCCAAAGCCAGCCCCGACGCCTACCTCGCGCTGCGCGACATGCTGAACCAGGCGGCGGAAGGCCCCATGCTCGACCAGCCGCGCGAAACCTTAAATCGAATCACCCAAATCACCGCCGAGCTCGACGCCGAAGCCCAATACGGCCTGCCTTTCGATGCTGCGCGCATGCTGCAATACTGGCGGAGCCTCTCTTTCCACGGCATTCCGGACGACAAGCTCAAGGCGCTGTATGAAAAATACCTGCGCACCAACCCGAACGGCCTGCCGCTTTTGCAGCAGGATCGTCCCATGCTCACCGATCGCGAAGACGAGTCGCTGCAAGCCCTCTTGGACGGCAAACGCAACGTCTCGCGCGACGAGGGCGGGCGACGCGACGACGGTTTTGGCGAACGCACCCCGCGCGAAGGGGGATTTTTGCACTTCGATCAGCGCAAGCTCATGTACATCGGCCTTGGTGCGCTCGTCGTCGCGTTGATGGCGCTGCTGGCCTTCGTCCTCCCCAAGGGTGACGACGGCGACAAAGCGCCCAGCCCCACGCCCGTGGCGACGCCGATCGCCGCACCGGAACCGACCGAAGAGGAAGCCCCCGAGCCCACGCGCGAGCCGACCTCCAAGCCCACACGGGAACCCGAAGAAACCCCGACGCCCGAACCGACCGTCGAGGCGACGCCTTCGCCGACGATCGAGCCGACCCCCACACCCACGTCTACGCCCGCCCCGACGCGCCAACCGACACAGGCACCCCAAACGCCTGCGCCGACGCAGAAACCCGCCCCCACTCCGAACGCGGCTGTCCCGACCATTCCGCCGACCGAGGAGCCAGCGGATCTCCCCGCCGAGGAAGCGCCGCTCAACGAGGACGACGAGATCATCGAGGACATTCCGGCCGAGGGCGACGGGATCATCGAAGAATAAGAACGTCAATCTAGGGTGAACTCCGCAGCCGAAGCGAGGCGTGTTTCTAGAGCGGGCGATTGATGATCGCCCGCTGGAGCCAAACGGCATCGCGACACGTTGTGCTTTGTAACACTGATTCGCATTATTGATCGCCACTTGCAGCAAAACGGCCGATACCTTGGGCCCCTCGCCGCATCAGGGCAACAAAAAATCCCCGCCATGATCGTGGCGGGGATTTCGAGAAACCAAAGATGTACAGGGGCTTCTTCCAAAAAGCGGGTTGGGCAGAAGCGGAAAATCCGTTTCTTACGGGAGTGTCGTCGCCGTCCGCCCGATGCCGACAGCGTTGCTGGTGAGGGTGCGCCAGGTGCCGCAGCCGATCACGCCGTCGGCGCTGAGCCCATTGGCGCGCTGGAAGCGGATCGCCGCACTGCGCGTGTTGGCGCCGAAGATGCCGTCGAGTCCCTTCGTCGAGTAGCCGAGGGCAGTCAGCGCGTCTTGGGCGATGCAGACGTATTGGTTGCGGCTGCCCTGCTTGATGAGCGGGTAGGCCGTGGTGGGACAAGCGCCGGGGGTGAAACGTTTGTCGACGTGGACCCAGCTGGGCGTGAGGTTCTGCGGTTCGACGTAAACCCAGACGCCGCTGTCTTGGGCGGTCTGCCAGAGACGGTCGCGCTCGGCATTCGAAAGATCTTGGCCCATGTCAAAGGCCGTGCCTGCGTAGTGCTGGCTCATCATCGCGTGGCCGCCTTCCCAGATGCGCTTGAAGCAGGCGCCGATGTGAATCGGTTTGCCCCAATCGCGGCGGAGGACATTCCAGGCTTGCATGGTTCGTTTGTCGGTCCATAAGTATTGGCCGCGGGAATTGCCGCGAAATTCCCGGACGGTCAGCGAGCCGCCCGCGTTGTAAGGCATGGAGCTGCTTTCGCCCAGTTCGTATCGTTCGATCACGTTTCGATCGTTGTTGTAGATCAGAATGGTCGCCATGATATCACCTCTTTACCCAGTATACGCAGGGCGGGAAAAAGCGTGAGGCAGATGGGCTGAATGGAAGGCGCATGCTTGGGCAAAACTTTGCACGACAATTTCTGGAATTCTCCACTTTTTTGCCACATTTTTAACGTATGTTTGGGGTATAACGGAAGGGCGGAAACGGAAGAAGGGGATTCAGCATCGACGACGTATGCAAACGATTCCATATACACAAAACGAGAAAAGGGGAGGCTCAATCATGACAAGAACTCTGACAAAACGCGCGGGCGCCACGGGTATCGCAGCGCTTCTATCGCTCGGCTTGCTCTTCGGCTGCGCACCCAAGGACGCCAAACAGCCCAGCTTGAACGACGCTACCCAGCCCAAAGAACAGACGGTCGAGCCCGACGGCAACGCCACCGCCGAGACGACCGAGGAGAACGGCAAGCATTACAGCGTCACCGAGGCGGCGACGAAACCGTCGACGGGAAACAAAGTCGCGCTCTCGATCAGCGAGATCAACAAGAAGGTCACGCCGTCCGTCGTCGCGATCTCGACGGTGATCACCTCGCGCGACTACTTCAACCAGGAAAGGTCGCAGGATTCGGCCGGCTCGGGCGTGATCGTCTCCGAAGACGGCTACATCCTGACCTGCAACCACGTCATTGCGGACGCCAACCAAATCACCGTCATGCTGAACGACAAGACCGAGTATACGGCCGAAGTCGTCGGCAGGGATGAAGTCGTCGATCTGGCCGTCATCAAGATCGACGCCACCGGCCTGACTCCGGCCGTCCTGGGCGACAGCGACGATCTCGAAGTGGGCGAACTGGCCGTGGCGATCGGCAATCCTTTGGGCGAATTCGCCAACTCGCTTTCGGCGGGCGTCATCAGCGCCCAGGGACGCGCGCTCTACATCGAGGGCTCGATCCCGACAAACCTGCTTCAGACCGATACGGCGATCAGCCCCGGCAACTCGGGCGGCGCGCTGATCAACTCCTACGGCGAGGTCATCGGCATCACGAGCGCCAAGTCGAGCGGCTACGACGTCGAGGGCATCGGCTTTGCCATCCCGATCAACGTCGCGAAAAACGGACTCGACGACCTGATCCACAAAGGGTACATCACCGGCCATCCGCAAATGGGCATCACCGGTGAGACCGTCGACCGCGAAAGCAGCGAGAAATACAATGTGCCCATCGGCGTGATCATCCGCGGCGTCGAGTCGGGCAGCGCCGCCGACAAAGCGGGTCTCCAGGTGGGCGACGTCATCACGACCTTCAACGACAAACCCATCAAGACGATGGAAGACCTGAACACCGAAAAGAACAAAAGCAAGGCCGGCGACACGGTCGATCTCCTCGTCATGCGGAACGGCAAGGAATACTCGATCAAGCTGATGCTCGACGAGATGCCGCGAAGCACCCCGACCGAGAGCGAAACGCCCGCCGGACTCGAAAACATCCCCGAGGAATTCCGCCAGTACTTCGAAAACCGCGAACGCTAATGTGAACCGAGAAGGGTTAGGATCCGCTGGCGTAACAAGTGGAGGCGGTCCAGGCGGGCGATTATCAATGCGAATCAAGGGCTACCAACTTAACGTATCGCGAGGCTGTTTTGCTGCAACGGGCGATTGATAATCGCCCCTACCGGTGCACAAACAAAGTTATCGGGATGTAGGGGCGATTATCAATCGCCCGCGTACCATAAGGATCATCCCATTTTTGCCTGAACAAAGTTCATCTCTTGACTCGCATTATCAATTGCCTGTCGCAGCAACCTTTGGGTTGCATCGTTAAACGCGAATCCGCAAGAAAAGAACCATGGCTGAACTGCCATGGTTCTTTTGTTTGCTTTCGGCTAATCGTCATTCTTCGACGAACTGTTCTGGCCTTTGACGTAGGCGATGTCGTGCTTCTTGTCGAAGTCGGGCTCGAAGCCGTAGATCTGCTGGACGAGCTCGTTTTTGGACTTTTGGTTCAGCACGTAGAAGTTTGCGCCATAGGCGTTCATGTACTCACCCTTGAGCGCGTGGCGGTTGATCGCGGTTTCGAGGTCGAGCCGGTTGGCAAAGGCGGCCAGCGCGGTGATTTGCTCGAGGTTGAGGTTGGTGTGAACCATGTCGCTCAGGGCGGTATAGATCTTCGGGATGTTGAGAATCTGGTTGGCCTGCTTCATCTGCGCGAAGATCGCGAAGAGCATGCGCTGCTGCCGGTCGATGCGGCCGATGTCGGTGCTGATGCCCTTGCGCGCGCGGCAGTAGTCGAGAACGTGCTGGCCGTTGAGGTGCTGCATGCCCTTTTCGAGGGTACGGCCGTTGAGGTGGATTTCGACATCGACGTCGTATTCGACGCCACCCATCGCATCGACGACGGCCTTCATGCCTTCCATGTTCACACCGACGTAGTAGTAGATCGGGATGTCGCCCATGAGCATCGAGACGGTCTTCATCGCGTACTCAAAGCCGTTTTCGCTGACCGATCCGCCCTTGGCAAAGGCGGCGTTGATCTTCCATTTGCCTTTTGTGTTATAGATCTCCGCATAACTGTCGCGCGGGATCGAGATCATGTCGACCTTGTTCTTCTCAAAGTCGAGCGCGAGCAAGATCATCACGTCGCTGCGGAAGTTGTTGTCTTCGTCGCGGTAGAGAACGTTGCCCTTTTCGTCGCGCTCCGGACTCTGATCCCAGCCCAACATCAACACGTTCAGGATCTGGTGGGGGAGCTGCACCGAAGCCGGATCAAAGGTGGGTTCGGGCGTGGGGGTCGGTTCGGGCGTGGGTTCGGGCGTCGGTTCCGGCGTGGGCTCGGGGGTCGGTTCGGGTGTGGGCGCAGGCGTCGGTTCTGGGGTGGGTTCCGGGGTGGGCGGGGGTGTCGGGGCTTCGGTCGCCAAGCCCAAAAACGTCGTTAGTGGATTGACCTTTTCGACGAAGTAGAGCCGCGCGGCAAATGCCAGCGCCGCCACCATCGCAAAGCCCAGCAAAAGAAGGATGACCATCGTCACATTTTTTCGGTTCATCAATGAATCCACCTCACCATTTGGTTGTACAAAAGAGCCTGTGTCCGTTTCGTCGTGTCCGTCATGCTTTCAAAAGCGCCTTGCCCATGGCCGCCGCCGCCGTATGCGCAGAAGCCCAGGCCCATTGCAGGTTGAAACCGCCGCAGTCGCCGTGGACGTCGAGCATTTCACCCGCCGCGAATACGCCCGGCGCGAAACGCGATTCCAGACCGGCCGTGAACTCCGAAAGCGGGATGCCGCCCGCCGTCACTTGCGCCTTGGCAAAGCCGCGCACTTTGAGGACGCGGATCGGCCAGCACTTGAGGAGGGCCGCCAATGCTTCGATCTCGGCAGGGGTCAGCGATGCGCTCATGCGGGTCAGCGGCAAGCATGCGGCCTCCCGCATCAGCGTTTGGCCGATGCGCTTGTTGAGCCAGCCTGTGAAAAACTCCCCAATCGGCATGTGGCCGAATTCGTCCCGCCTCGCGGTCAGCTTGCCCACCAGCGCGAGCTTGTCCTCGCCGGGCTGGAGCTCGAGCGCGGCGTAGATCGCGGCCTCCGGATCGCGCAGGTGCCGCGCCCCCACCGCTTCCGCCAGTTGCAGGATCGGCGGGCCGGACAGGCCGTAGTCGGCGAAGAGCACTTCACCTTCTTCGGCACGCAGGCAGATCGATTCGGCCCTGCGCGGGTCGCCCTGCCATACGCTCGCGCCGCCGACGAACTTGATGCCCGTCAACGCGCGGATGGAGGCTTTGTCGGTTTCGAGTGGCACAATGGCCGGATAGCGGGGCGTCGAACGGTGGCCGAGCGCCCGCATCAGCGCGAAACCGGAGCCGTTTGATCCGAGCTGTGGCGACGCTTCCCCGCCGGCCGCGACGAGCACGGCGTCAAAGCGCTCCTTCGATGGTCTGCCGTCGGCCGTTTCGATCGCGTAGCGCGGCGTCCCGTCAACCGCGCGCACGATGGCCGTCACGTCGCATTGCGTCCTCTCCTCGACGCCCAGACGCGCCATTTCCATGCGCATGAGGTCGAGCACTGAGGACGCCTGGCCGCTGGCCGGATAGACGCGGCTTTCGTCTTCTTCGACGCAGACGACGCCCAGCGATTCGAAAAAGGCGATCGCGGCCGATGCGTCAAAGCGCCGGAGCAAGGTTTCAGCGCCCTGCCCATCATCTTCGACGCTGTGGTAACGGGTTGGGTCGTTTGAAAGATTGCTGATGTTGCAGCGGCCGTTTCCGGTCGCGAGTAGCTTCTTTCCCACGCGGTCGCAGCGCTCGAAGATCGCGATCTGCGCGCGTCCTTCTAAGCGGCGCGCCAACAAAATCGCGGCCATGAGCCCCGAGGCTCCTCCGCCGATGATCGCGACACGTCTTATCATCCATCCTCCTCGCTTGTATCCGAAGCCCATCCGAAGCGCATCATTTGCATTTTGGGCAATTGCTGACTATAATGTAGGAGCTATGGAAGCGCCGCCATGAAGCAGCGCCGTTTCCTGACTCACACACCGGAAGGAAGACCCTCCATGAACAAACCCAAGGCCATACCCGGCCCGTATAAAGAAGTCGTCGAAGGCCCGACCGAGCACGGTGGCGCTTTCGTCGTCACGTACTATTTCGACAGCCACTACAAGCCCGTCCTCAAAGAGAGGGCGACGCGTGCCATCGTACACGAATACGACGACAAAAGCCGTTCGATCTACCGCGAATACCTGACGCTTGAGCGCGGGCAGCCCGTCGTCCGGCGCCCGGAAGCGCCCGTGGGCGAGGCCGCCAAAGCCGAGACCGACGCACTCCCTGCCGAAGAATGACGCTACGGATGCGAGGACGCTGTCCTTTTCATCTTACGACGCGCCGCCGCAATTATTCTCTCAAGAATTCTGACAAAACTCTCAAAAATTTCGCCGCGCCATTTGTGCATGCGAGGGCGTCTTTTTGGCATGCCTAGCAAACGCATTGACACGGTGCGCAGACTCTATTAGAGCACATATGGAATAAGGCAAACCTTGCATGATCCACAATGGTAATATTGTAGATTTTTGCAGTAATGGAATGCACAAACATATCAATTCTGTCTGCAAACCGTGCTTCTTCATTATATCTCCATCGCAGGCAAAAATCCAGTCGTTTCCCAAAAATTCCGAATATCACAATGCGTACGCGCGTTTGTGGGTGGCGAGGATTTGCCAATATCATCGACGGTTCCCAATTTGCACACAGCACTCGGCGACGCACAGTTTCTGGTTTCAAATGGGGCCGTTTGTGCTATGATGGGCTTGAAATGCGCACCGCAATCGACGGAGGAGAGTGAATCATGGCAAACCCGGGCGAATACGTCTGCGAGCGCGTGCTCAAGGCGATCGACGTCGACATCGGAAACCATTGGAAGGCGAGCGCCATCTTTGCCGCCGGACAGGAAATCGCGGGCGAGCACAGCCAGATCCTGCATTGCGCGCGGGACGAGCTCGCCGCGCAGGACGCTTTTTTTGTGCTGATGCGGCAGACGCTCCGCATGGAGCGCTACCCATCCTTCGGGGATCGCGTCCACGTCACGACCTGGGCCTTTCTCGAACGGACGGTATTCCCGCGCTGTTTCGCGTTTTGCGACGACGACGGCCGCCTCTTGGGAACGCTTTCGACGATTTGGATGCTCTGCTCACTGTCCGATCGCAAAATCCTCAACCCCTCCGCCTTCGGTATCGCGATCCCCGCCACCGATCGGCCGCCACTCGAAAAACCGGGCAAGCTCCGCTTCGAAGGGGAACCCGACGCCGTCTTTCCGCGCATCAGCCAATACAGCGACATGGATTATAACGGACACGTCAACAACACGCGCTACGCCGATTGGGTCTGCGACCTCTTCGATCCGCAGCGCTTTTGCGAAAACAGGCTTGCCGAACTCCAGATCAACTACGTCGCCG
>JAVBLF010000123.1:0-21553 GCA_031553675.1 Eubacteriales bacterium
TAGCTTTCCTGGCCGCGGTTGACGACGAGGCTGGTCAGGTATTGCATGGCGTCGAGCGTTTCACCGCGGTGGCCGATGAGGATGCCCATCGTCTCGCTTTCGATGCGGTACTTGATGAGGCCATCGCCCTGGTAGAAGCCGATCTTGGCGTCGACGCCCATGTGTTTGAGGAGGCCGAGCAGGAAGGCAGCGCCGTCGCACTCGCTTTCGCCCGGGACAAAGGGCGTGTATTCGACCTGCTGCGCGACATTCGAAACGGGTACGTTGTCGCGGCGATCGCGGTCGTTTCGGCCGCCGCTACGTCCGTTGTTGTTGCGGCTGCGCGGGGGTCGGTTGTCGTTGTAACGCGGCTGCGCTTGGCGCTGGGCTTCGGAGGGCATGGGCTGGCGTTGCCGCGGGTAGAGATTGAGCGGATCGGCCAGAATCTCCTCGTCTTGGGGCGTCGCCGCGCTCTGGGGCGCCTCGGCCTCTTTTGCCACAAAGGGTTTGGCCGGAACGCTGGCGCTCTCGAAACCGTTGTTGCGCCTCGGTTCGCGGGGGCGCGGCGCCTCTTTTGCGGCTTGTTTGGCTTGTTCGGCCTTGGCCTGGTTTTCCTGCATCTGCTTGAGAACGGCGCGGGGGTCCTTCTCGGTCAAGCGAACGATGTAAGGTTTGGCGCCGATGCCGAGAATGCCCTTGCTGCCTTCCTGGATGGTTTCGATGATGACTTCGTCGATCGATACGCCCATTTCCTGCATGCCTTTGAAGATGGCTTCGTCGATGCTTTTGGCCCTGGAATCAAGCACCCGAGGCACAAAATCCGCGTTGTCATTCATGGCTTTACGCCTCCTTGCTCTTCTCCTTGTGGGGGAACAGATTCTTGAGTTTTTTCGCGTTGAGCACGACGGTCACGATGGCGGTCAGTATGTTGGACGTCAGCCAGTAGAGGGCAAACGCGGCGTTCGAGCTCAGGCAGACCATGACCGACATGATCGGCATCATCCAAATCATCATCTTGCCCATGCTCTCGGCTTGCGCATTGCCGGCGGAGCTGGGCGGGGGCTGGAGCTTCTGGGTCAACCAGCCCGTCAGAAGCGAGGTCACCGCACACAGCGCCGGCAACGCGAACCAACCGTTCATCCATTCGGAATAGGCATCGGTGAGCGGCTTCATCTGGGCGGCATAGGCGGCCTGGTTCGCGGCGATCTGGGCGGCGTCTTTGGCTTTTTCGGCGGCGCCATACACTTTGAGCGAATCGATCGTCGCCGCGTCGAAGGCAAAGCTCAGCTTTTCAAACGGGATCCTGGCGAATTCCTTATAATCCATGATGACGGTTTTGAAACCGCTGTCCGGCTGCCAGATGTTGTAAACCCAACCCCATTTGAACTGCGAGAGTTGTTCGACGGTCGGGTTGAGGTAGAGGCGGGTCGTCTCGATGTTGGCCCAAAGGCGCATGGCCGAAAGGAAGACCATGAAAAAGACGAGCGTAATCGCCATCGGCAGGCAGCTCGCATAGGGGCTGACGCCCACTTTTTTGTAATACTCCGAGACTTTCTTCTGGGCTGTCTGTGGGTCGCTCGCGTAACGCTTTTGAATTTTCTGAATCTCGGCGGAATGCACGGACAGATTGGCCGTGCTTTGGCGTTGTTTGATGTCGGCGGGCAGTGTGAGTAGCTTGATGAGAATGGTGAAACTGACGACGGTCAGGCCATAGTCGTGAAAGACGTTGATCTGAAGCCAATCCATCGCCATGACCAGGAAGCGCCCGATAAAATCCATAGTGCTTGTGTACCTCACGCGGCGTCCGAAAACCCCGTTTTCGTCCGCAATCTGTGCTTTTCAGGAATGCTTGGCGCGCTTGGGAGGGACGGGATCGTAGCCGCCCTTGCTCCAGGGGTTGCAGCGGAGGATCCGCCACACGCCCAGCGCCATGCCGACGATCGGGCCGTGGGTTTCGATGGCCTCGATCGCGTATTGCGAGCAGCTCGGGTAATACCGGCAGCTTCGCGGAAACAGGGGAGAGATCCAGCGCTGGTAGGCGCGAATGGGCGCGACAAAGATCGCGCGGATCCAATGCGCGAGGCGTGTCGTTCGCATGGCATCGCCGCCTCTAATGTGGAGTTGCTGCTTCGGCCGGTTTCTCCCGCGCGGGCGGGGCCGTTTCTTCGATCAGCCTGGCTTTCTTCAAGAGCTTTTCGACGCCGGCCGCGAGCGATCGATAGCTCTCGCTGGCAGCGGATTCGCGCGCGACAAAGATCAAGCTGTGGCCCGGCTGAATCTGGCCCAAAAAAGGACGAAACGCCTCGCGTAGTCGGCGCTTGACGAGGTTTCGCACGACGGCGTTTCCGATCCGCTTGCTGACCGAAAAGCCCACGCGAACCGATTTGTGGCGGGCGCGCGCGACGATCAAGACCGCGTTCTTCCCGCCAAAGGACTTTCCCGCACGGTAGACGTAGTGAAACTCCCGGTTTTTTTTCAGCGAATAGTTTCGTTTCATTCAAACCCGATTCCCGGATCGTTGGACGGCCATAGGAACGCAAGCGGGCGGAACTGCGTCCGCCCCGCGCGACCCTTTGGGTCTGATTAGACCGTCAGTTCTTTGCGCCCTCTGGCACGGCGGCGCGCAAGCACGTTGCGGCCGTTCTTCGTCTTCATGCGCGAACGGAAACCGTGTACCTTTTTGCGTTGACGCTTCTTCGGATGGTAGGTCGTCCCCATGGATGCCATTGTCTACACCTCTCTTTCGGCGGCAGGGCCGCCGCTGGAATCGGATAAAGCGAAATCTCCAGCCGAAAGAAACCGCATGTCGTGCGGGCATTCTCTCGGCAAAACGATCGCAATGCACCCACCGGTTCGCGGGAGCGTGAAAAAACGCGTACGTTTCCGATACGCCCCATCATTATATTGGTTTCGCTGAAAGCTGTCAAGCAAGGCGCGCGATTTCAAGCCAGCCGATCCCCTGCCGCGCGGGGGTTTTCGACGGCAAGGCGAACACGTGGCGCGTCTTGCGGGGATTGGCGTCTTTTGTTATCATTAAGCGATGGCGTTTTCGTGTACGGCACACCGCAGAAAATAGGCGTGCTCGCGCCTGTACTGGCGCTGATACATTCGCGTGACTACAAACGCATAAATTGCAAGACGAAACCGGTCGGCCGATCGCGCCGCACGGATCGTAAGGGGGAATTGCTTCCATGACCACCGAGATGAAGATCTGGCAAGACGCGCTTGCCCTCATCCAAGAGGAACTCGCGTCGGCGACCTTTCACAACTTCATCGTCGACCTCGTGCCCTACGGCATCGAAAAGAACACCTTCGTTCTCCTCTCACCCGAGGAGTTCAAACGCGAACACCTGCGCAACCGCTATGCCGACATCGTCGCGCGCGCTGTACAAGAGGCCTCCGGACGCCGCTACGAGGTCGATTTTATCCTCGCCACCGAAAAAAAAACCCCTGACGATCCTGACGAAAACGTCAGCCCCCATACGATCAACCGCCGCTACACCTTCGACACCTTCGTGATCGGCCAGTCGAACCACTTTGCCCACGCCGCAGCCAACACCGTCGCCAACAACCCGGGTTGCAGCTACAATCCTCTCTTTATATATGGAGGGGTCGGCCTGGGCAAAACCCACCTCATGCACGCGATCGGCAACCAGATCCACCAGGATCACCCCGATTGGAAGATCGTGTATACGACGACCGAGAACTTTTCAAACGAGCTGATCACGGCGATCGGTTCGGGCCGCACCGACGTCAACGAGCGCTTTCGCAACCGCTACCGCAGCCTCGACGTCTTGATGGTCGACGACATCCAGTTCATCTCAAACCGCGACGCCACCCAGGTGGAGTTTTTTAATACCTTTAACCAATTGTACGAGAATCAAAAGCAGATCGTGATCTCCTCGGACAAACCGCCGAAGGAGATACCCACGCTCGAAGATCGCCTACGTTCCCGTTTCGAATGGGGGCTACAGGTCGACATCCAGGCGCCCGACTTCGAAACGCGCGTGGCCATCCTCCAGAAAAAGGCCGAAGTCGAAAACCTGACCGTCGATCAAAGCGTGCTCGAGTTCATCGCCGAAAAGATCAAGAGCAACATCCGCGAGCTCGAAGGCACGCTGACTCGCGTGATCGCTTACAGCAACCTGCTCAACCAGCCGATCGACCTTCGCCTCGCCGCCGAAGCTCTCAAAGACTTCATCCCGCCCGGCGCCGAAACGGCCGTCACGATCGAGACGATCGTCGACATCGTCGCCGACTACTACAAGATCACCGCCGACGACATCTACGGCCAGAAGCGCAACCGCGAAATCGCTCTGCCCCGCCAGATCGTGATGTACCTGTCGCGCACGCTCACCGAAAACTCGCTCGACAAGATCGGCGCGACGCTCGGCGGACGCGACCACGGCACCATCCACCACGGCGCGCAGAAGATCAAAAAGACGCTTTTGACCGATCTCCGCCTGCAAACCGAGATGGAAGACCTGACGAAACGCATCGCCGAATGAGGCCGTGTCGCGCGATCGAAACTTATCCACAATTTTATTCACAGCTTTGGATAAGTGCTGTGGAAACGCCGTGTACAATCCCTTTTTGTGAATAACGTGGATAAATCCCCAAGTTTTCCCCGCTTTATCACAGCACTCATGCACACAGTCTTTCCGCGCGGTTGTGTGCGTTTCACGACTTTTCCCCACCGTCCACACCCCCTACTACTACTACGACTAAGCTAATAAAGCCCGTCCCCAGCTGCTGCGCCCAACGTGGGTACCAACACAAGCGACGCACGCGCCCGCACAGGCCGGCCAGAGGCCGAGGACGGATCGCCCATACGAAGGAGCTGAATCCCATGCGCGTTACAATCCCCAAGAGTAACCTTCTCGCCGCCTTGTCAACGGTGCGCAAAGCGCTTTCCTCGCACAACGTCAATCCCATCTTCGACGGCATCTATGTCAGCGCAACGGGTTCGACGCTCAAATTGCTCTGTTCCGATTCCTCGCTCCAGATCGAACGGGAAGTCGAAGCAACCGTGCACGAAGAAGGCGCCATCGTGTTGCCGGGCCACCTCTTTGCCGAGATCTCGGCCAAACTCCCCGACGAAGGGGACATCGAAATCAAACGCATTGGCGAACAGATCGGCGTGTCGATCCAATGCGGCAGCTTCAACATGAGTCTCACGGGCATGCCCGCCGAGGACTTTCCGCAGATCAGCTCCGAGACAGCGCCCTTCACCCTCCGGATCGAGGCCGCGACGCTGAAAGACATGATCGCGCGCACTTGGTTTTCCGCCGCCGTCGACCAATCGCGTCCGGTGCTGACCGGTCTTTTGTTCGAAGTGGAAGAAGAAGCGACCGACAAGCTCTCGATCGTCGCCCTGAGCAACAACCGCATGGCGATCGCGCGCGAGGGCTGCCAGGCGAGCGGCCCGCTCAAAGCGATCCTGCCGGCTGTCACGCTCAACAAGATCGCGGGCATACTCGGCGATGAAGACGAACAAACGATCGCAATTCAATTTGGCAGGAGCCACGCCTACTTCGACCTCAACGATACGAAAATCCATTGCCTGCTGCTGGCTGGCGAGTTCATGCGTTATAAGTCACTGATCCCCGAATCCTTCAAGGCGAACGTCTACCTGTCGCGCCGGGATCTCAACGACGCGATCACCCGCGCTTCCCTCATGGCGCGCGACAACGAAAAAAAGTTCGTCCGCTTGCTGATCGAGTCGGACGTCATCCAGATCAGCTCGACGAGCGAAATGGGCTATGTGCGCGAATCGCTGCCCATCCGCTGCCAGGGCACGGAGCTCGAAATCGCCTTCAATGTCAAGTACATCAGCGACATCCTCGCCCGACTGAACGACGAGGAAATCGCCATACGCCTGCAATCGAGCAACGCCGCCGCTGTCTTTGAGCCGATCGAAGGCAACCGCTACTTTTACCTCGTCGCGCCGGTTCAGATTTAGGCACCGCCGCAGCGATTTCGGGCTCGCTTTTGCTGGATCTTGGCAGGCACTGACAAAGCATGGCTGATATCCCAACCCCAATTTGCAAAGCACAACAATATGTAAGCCACATATGGATGGACGATGCATGGCGTTGGATTTGTAAACAATTGATGTGAGTCACATTCAGACTGAAAAAGTATGATATAATATCTTTGTCTACGAATGTCTAAGTATATGGATGTAATGGGATAATTTCCTAGCGTTGGAAAGGGTTATCATGAATCGTTACCGCAAACCCCTGTCCTCGGCCAAGCGTGCTCCGAAACTGGCGATCGATCGTGCCTTGGCTGTCTTTCTCTGTCTCGTGCTCTGTGCCGCGACGATCTTGTCGGCGGGGTGCGCCGAAAGCGCCGTTGCGACACAGTCCGACGCCGTGTCGTCCGATCCTCCCTCGCCCACGCCCCAACCCAGCGCAGACATCCCGACCCGACCCGCCGCCATCGCGATGACGACGATAGGCGATCCCGGCGAATCCGAACCGATCGAGGGCTTCGGCATCGAAAGCGTGATCAATGAAGACGCCGAGGGATTGACGATCGCCGCGCATTACCCCGTGACCGACCGCGAGGTGATTGACGCCCAGCTCAAGAAGGAAAGCGAAAGCGAGGTCGAGCAGTTCCGCCAGCTCGTTTCGACCCTGCCGGCCAGTGAAGCCCGCGCGAGCTACGAATTTAACCGTGACTTTGACAGCCATGTTTGGAGCGATTCCACCGACGCCACAAGCGGACGGATCGTCAGCTTTTTGTTTCGCTCCAAAATGCAGTTGGACAAACCTGTTCCGAATATGGTGCTCAAGAGCTTCATCTTCGACATCCAGGAGGACAAGGAACTGCAATTTGTCGACCTCATCGACGCCGACAAGCTGCAATCGGGCGAGTTTTATGCCTTCATCAGCCAAAAGAGCAAAGAAAAGCTAAAAAGCCAGCCCACGAATGGCCCGGATTGGGACGACACGACGCTCGATGAAGGCCTTAAACCCGTCAAAGAACGCTTCGATCACTATTACCTCGACGGCCAGGATCTGGTCTTCGTCTTCGACGTCTACCAGCTCGGCCCCTACTCCCTCGGAACGCCTGTCGTCCGTTTCGATTACAGTGAGTTCCGTGATTACCTGAGCGATCTGGGCAAAACGATACTCGACGAAGCGGCCAAGGTCAAAGCGACGCCCGACCCCAGCACCGAAATCGCCCAGACCGACAAGCCCACCCCTAGCAAAAAGCCGAACGTCAAGCTGGAAGCGGACGGCAAATACATCGCCCTGACCTTTGACGATGGCCCTCACAACAAGCTGACCCCGCGCCTGCTCGACCTTTTGAAAAAGTACGACGCGAAGGCCACCTTCTTCGTCCTGGGCAACCGCTTGGGTTATGCGAAGGACATCGTGAAGCGCATCGCCGACGAAGGCCACGAGATCGGCAACCACTCCAACAGCCACAAGGATCTGACCAAAATGTCGGCTTCCGAGATCGCAGCCGAAATGGATCCGACCGACGAAATCCTCGAGAGCATCATCGGCCAGAAGACGACCGTGATGCGTCCGCCATACGGCGCGATCAACGACAACGTCAAAAAGTATGCGCAGGACAAAGGGCTGCCGATCATCATGTGGAAGATCGACCCGGAGGACTGGAAATACCGAGACGGCAAAGTTGTCGCGCGAACCATCATCGACAGCGTTTCGCCCGGCGACGTCGTTCTCTTACACGACATCCACGAAACAAGCGTCGATGCGGCCGAGATCGTCCTGAAAGAACTGACCGACAAAGGGTATCAGTTCGTGACCGTGTCGGAGCTCAACCCCGACATGAAGGCCGGCGAATCGTACCGGCGCATCGTCAAGTAATTAAATCATGAAGAAAGGCAGCCTTTGCAGCTGCCTTTTTCGTAGATAAGTGGCCATCGCGCGCCACAAATGCATCAGCAACGAGAAACGAAATATGCGATTTCAGAAAGCGGTTTCACGGTTTATTCCGCAAATCTGTGGAAATATGTGCGAATAAGTGCAATAAAAATTGATTTAACGATATATTTCAATAAATCTTTCTTTGAAAAAGAGGGCACATCCTTACAAACAGAACGCATATCACAAAAGTGTCACTATGACAAAGGAAGGCAATGGTACTGTGTGATATTCGCGATTGGAATAGTAAAGGCGCGAAAGTGAGAAGGAAATATGCGTCAAGCATAAAATTTTGTAGACAATTGCTTAGCCCTGGGCTATAATCAAGACAGAATCAGTTACAAAATTTCTCAATAATTAAAATACGAATTGGAGATGCGTAATTAATATCGTTTTAGGAGAATATCGACGCGCAGAAATTCGACGCTTTCATGAATTAAAGTGCGAATAGGATACAAATCTCGCATGATACTTATTGCTTAATTTCTGAAATGATGTCGATGTTTTACGAATGGCGAAGATCATGACATATCGCATTTCTCACATATGCGAAGAAGCAGATCAAAACGATTTGCATATAAAAACCATGCAAGTGCGAATTGGCCCGCTGATCGCCGCCTTGCGCTTGCAGGGGGTAGCGCCTTACAATTCGTAAATCGGTTTCCACTTGGAAATGTAACCGGCGCAAGGCCGGATTCAGAAAGGCAGAATGGCACACATTCGACTGAGACAGAGATAGGCGGTATTGTATGAAAGTCTCAACACAAACGCGTTATGCTATGCGCATGCTTCTCGAGCTTGCACTGAACGAAAAGCCCTACGAAAGGCTGACCACGCAACAGATTGCGACCAACCAAGGCATCAGCGAAAAGTACTTGGAAGCGATCGCGAACAAACTGAAGAAGGCCGGCTACCTCGACAGCAGCAAGGGCATCGGCGGTGGCTATCTGCTTCGCGTGCCGCCGGAAAGCATCACCATCGGCGATCTCATGCGTCTGATGGAGACTTCCTTCTTCCAGATCCACTGCGTCAAGGATGCGGACACTTCATGCCCGCAATACGACCGCTGCGTGATGGTCGAGATCTGGGAAGTGCTCGAAGTCGCCATCCGCAACGTCGTCGACAACATCACGATCGCGAACATGCGGGATCGCTTCCTCGAGAAAAACGGCCGCAGTGGCGGCAGCTATACCCTCGACCAGGAACTCGACGCGATCGGCGACATCGACATCGCGCTCAAAAACGCGATGGACGAACAAAACGGCGCCGAAACGGAAACCGCGCCTAACGTCATCAACTTCGCGCGCCGCGCGTAAGGAATTCCCACCCACCCCGCTTTGATCCGACAAGGATGAAAGCCGCGATCATCCTTTTGTTTTCTCCCGAAGAGGCAGACCGTATGCGTCTGCCTTTTTTGTGTCCAGGGATGAAAGCGCTTTGGCTGTCAACAATAGGGGAAAACGGTGGTGAGACGGCGTGAAAGCTCCCTTGGTGACGATAGTCCTGCCCTATCACAACCGCGAAGCCTACATCGGCGACGCACTCGACTCGCTGGCAGCCCAAAGCTATCCCTACATCGAACTCATCCTGGCCGACGACGCGAGCGACGATGGCGGCAATTACCGCATCAAGAACGCCCTCAAGCGCTCTGGCAGGCGCTACATTCGCTTCCAACGCGTCAAGACGAAGCGTTACGTGGGTGTCGCGAAGATCGTCAACGCCGCCATGGAAAAGGCGTCAGGCATCTTCGTCGGCATCCTCTTCGCCGAGGATCGCTTTCAGCCGGAGCGCATCGAGCGCATGATCGGCCTCATGCGCGAATTGCGCGCGCGCATCGCCTTCGCCGACTGCAAGCCCATCGACACGCATGGACGCGCCATCGCGGGCCCCCTCTTGGAGTCGATCGAGCGCATGCAGGGCGATTGGATCTATGAACGATCCCTATCCTTGGCCGCGATCGACCAAAACCCCACCCTCTGCGCCGGCAATCTCATGATGCGAAAGACAATGTGGGAAGAACTCGGCGGCATGCGCTACCATCGCCCTTGCTGCGAGTGGGATCTCTTTCTGCGCGCCACGCTGATCTGTGAACCCCTCTATGTCCCGAACGCGCCATACGAGCTGCGTTTGCTGGGCAAAAGTCTGGCACGCCTGGACGCCAACCCGAACGAAAGGCGCAAACTCCTCACATCCTTTCAAAAGGCAATCGAGAAAGGGCGTTTTGAAAACGCGAAGGTCGCAGAGCACCGCGCCGAGATCCAGCGCCGCATCGATCGCGCCCTACGCGCCGGAACGATGCCGATCGAGTGAGTGGATTTCACAGTTCAAAAGCAAAAGCCCGCCATATGCTGGCGAGCTTGGGACGCGCAGTGCGCAAATGTCCGTGGATTTCTTGCCCTTGAGGACAGGAAAAAACGCTTATCCTTTTACGAGGAAGTCGAGCAGAAGCCCGATGTCCTCCGGCTCGGAGACGACGAGGTCGATTTCGTCGATGCGGGCATCCTTGAACATTTGGGTAAGGGCGACGTATTGGCTGAGCTTGGACTTCAGATTCAGGCGGTCGCCCTCGCTCGTGACGAGTTCGACGCGGCCCTTGCAGTTGCCCACGACTTCGAAAAAGCGTTGTGGGTTGGTGATGTTCTTGATCTTCATGGCTTTCCTCCAAACTGTATCATAAAAGTGTTACGACCGTTCCGAAAGGCGGCACGATGGGCCGCTCAGATCGATAGTAACAAATCGCCGTGGCAAAGTCAAATCAGTATGCACGATAAGGAAATTTTCGCGAAAAATCGACGACGGATTGCACAATCCACACATTTCCTGACGAAAAGTGACAGCGTGCGATCGATCCAAAGCGGCTAGAATAGCGTTGAGCCTGTCTCTCGCGCCAGACACACACAGCCGAGGCGCGCAACATGCTCGGAAAAAGCTGCAAACGGAGGCAAACGCTCTGTACGCTTTGACCAAACGCGGCATCGACATCGTCGTATCGCTCATTTTCCTGATTCTTTTGGGCCCTGTTTTGGCGCTCGTTGCGTTGCTGATCCGCTTGGATTCGGACGGGCCCGCGGTGTTTTCGCAGTGGCGGGTGGGTCGAGGGCATCGTCTTTTTCGGCTGTACAAGCTTCGCACGATGCGTCACGGTGCGGAGGGGGACAGCGTTTACCTCCACGATGGCAATGCCTTCTTCAGCCAGGTCGAGAACGATCCGCGCCTGACACGGATCGGCCGCCTGCTTCGAAAGCTGTCGATCGACGAGATGCCGCAGCTTTGGAATGTGCTGCGCGGGGAGATGTCCCTGATCGGGCCGCGACCCCTGATCTTGGAAGAGAGCAACCGCATCCCGCCAAAAGCGCTCGCACGCCTTCTCGTGCGCCCCGGGATCACCGGCTATGCCCAGGCCGAAGGGCGAAGCCAGGCGCACGCGGTCGAACGTTTTGCGCGGGACGTTTACTACGTCGAGCATGCAAGCCATGGGCTCGACATGCGGATCGCGTTGCGAACAGTGCGCATGCTGCTCCAGCGCAGTGGAGTGTATTAATAAACAAATATTGCCAGTTACAGCGAATTTTCTCGCCCTAGAAACATCATGCACCATAAACTTATGCACAGCATCGAAGGGGAAAACTGTGGACACTGTGGATAAGTTCGTGTAAAAATCGATATCATTGTGGAAAAGTGGCGACTCGCCTGCGATTGTGTGAACAAAGTATGAAGCAGACAATCCACAAACGCTTGTGGGTAAAATCCCAATCAATGAATATTCATTCATTCAAAATATGCGTCAAAGTGCGAGAAAGGCGGCAGTTTCGACATTTTTCGCCTGTATGCGCGTTGGCGATCCGCGCGTCGGGAATGCCGGCTTCTTTCGCAACGGCGATGGCACGTCCGACGGCGCCCACCGCTTCGGGCCGATGCGCATCGCTCGAGATCAAAAAACACGCGCCTTCATCGAGCGCGACGCGCGCGTGTGCGACCGGCATGGGGTGTTTTTCGTTCAGCTCGATCAAAACGCCCAGCGCGGCACAGGCCGCCGCCAACGCGCCGATCTCGATGGGGATGTATTCGCCGGGATGGGTGATCGCGGCGATGGGATAGCGGTCGATCGCGGCGATCAGCGCGTCGGTGAGGATGTGCGCGGCGCGATCTTTTTGCGCGTGGGCACGCGCGAAGAGGCTGACCGAGAGCGCCGACTTGGGAAAGATTCCTTTGTGAAACCCCATGAGGGCGTAGTCCGGCAGGGCGATTTCGTCGAGATCCGTCCTTCCTTTGGCGTCCATCAGGTTGGCTTCGATGCCCTGCCAAATGGAAATCCCCGTGTCCCGCTGCCGAAACGCCGCAATGTCGGCGCGCATCCGGCGCATGCCGTTTTCGCGCACGCCAAAAAAGACGTGACCCGGCCCGTGGTCGGCGATGCCCAGCGAAATCCCTTGTTCGAGCGCCACATTCGCGTTGTCGAACACCGTGCCTTTGCCGTGGCTGTAGCGTGTGTGGGTGTGTAGGTCGAAGTAAATTTTCATCGTCAAAGATCCCAATTCATACCGAAAGCGTCGTTACTCCGGGTGTGCAGCATCAAAGCGTCAAAGCGATGTCGCTCTCTGCCAAGTTCTTGCCATCTTCTTGCCACAGGTTTCGTTTACAATTCCAAATATAGCGTTACAACGATAGTGAAAGCAGGGGATGCGTATCGATGAAATGAAGGCGACGCAAAGCACGCTGCATAACCAATGAAAAACGAAAACTCATGTCATACATAAGAAGAACGAGAGTCCCTCCCGGCTTTCGTTTTTCTTATTTTTGGCGTCGTCAAATCGGCGTAACCCACTGGGATGCGCTTTCGACAATGCGCCAGACGCCGCCCTCTTTTCGAAGGCGGTGCACGATCGCGGAGCGGTTGTCCTGGAAGGCGCGGTCGGCGCAGCGCGCGGTCTGCACGACCCTGACTTCGGCCGCGTCGCCGTCGAGTCCTACGAGCTCGATCGTTTCGAGCGCATAGAAGACTTCAAAGCGATTGAAAAGAGCCTGCATGGCGCTTCGGATGAAATCGATTTGTCCGGGCGCATGAGCGCTCAAGTCGATGGTCTTCATGTAAGCGTCGAGATCGCGGCTCGACAGCGCGGCAAAATTGCTTCGAACGCAGGCCAAAACGCGATCCTCCTCTCGGACACGCGCGATGGGTTCGGCGCTGCCGACGAGGTGGAGGGGCGTGTCTTGGGGCTCATTGCCTTGCCTGGGCTTCATCGGTGCAGCTCCCTTCAAACGTTTCAGTCTGTGGACGCGATGTGGACAAAGCGGGGTGTGTGCCCCGTGTGCCCCAAAAAGGCGCCGAAGAAGTCCGCTCCCTTCATTTCGAAGGACGCTGTATTGACGTTGGGATGAAAGCAGATCGACTCTTCCCGCTGGAGATCCTCGTCGATGAGAAGCGCCACGCGGCGATCCGGATCGAAAAGCAAACCCATGGGACTGATCGCGCCGGGCTCGCAGCGGAGTCTATCGCGAAGGACGTCGGAGGAAGCGAAGCTCAGGCGCGAAATGCCGAGCTGGGGCGATAGCTCCGCCGTGCGAAACTTCTTGTCGCCCCGCAGCAAGAGCAGGTAATGCTGCGATTGGTTGCGCGTCGTCAGGAAAAGGTTTTTGCAGTGTCCCGAACGGATGCCGGCGGCCTCGTCAAACGCGGCGCAGTCATCCATCGTCAGCGCGGGCGGATGGGCAAACGCTTGGTACGAAATGCCGAGCCCTTCGAGCGTGGCGTAGATCTCGGTCTCGATCATCGTGTATCCCTTTCGAAAGCAGCTTTGGCTGCTTTAGCATCTTTCTCTTCTAGGATAGTATACGCCGATTCGACCCAATATTCAAATGGACAGGCCGCATACACAAAAGCGCGACCGCATCGTGCAGCCGCGCTATTTGTGGTAGGTTTCGTTTGCGAGTATCTTCATCGCGCGGTAGACCTGTTCGAGCAGGATCACGCGCATGAGCTGGTGGTCAAAGGTGAAGGCGGAGAAACTCAGCGTTTCGTCGGCGCGCACGAGCACCTCGTCGGACAAGCCGTTCGAACCGCCGATGATCAGTGCGACGCGGCTCTTTCCGGCATTCATGAGGCTTTGCCAATGCGCCGCCCACGCTTCGGACGAGAACCCTTTTCCATCGATCGCGAGCGCGATCACATACTCGTCAGGCACGATCTTGGCGAGGAGGGCGCGGCCTTCGTCGCGCTTGACTTGCTCGACCTGCGCGGCACTCATGCCGGGCGGCGCGGGCAAGTCAGGCACCTCGACGATCTGGAGCCTGACGAAGCGCGCGAGGCGCTTGGAAAACTCGGCACAGGCGGCGGCGTAGTGCTTTTCCCTGCATTTTCCGACGGCGATCAATTTGATTTGCAGCATGGTTTTACGACCCCACCTGGAAGATCCCGCAGGGGCGATCGCGGTGGGCCATGTAGATCTGGAGGTCGCCGTCTTCGCCGGGTTGGAGACCGTTGCCGACGGCGGTTTCAACGGCGGCGCGAAAGGCGATTTCTTCGGTGTTGTTTTCGCCGCTCAGGTGGCCGAGCACGAAGCGCCGCACCCCGCTCTCAAAGAGCCGAAGCAACGCTTTTCCGCAATCGACGTTCGAGAGGTGGCCGCGTTTGGAGCGGATGCGCTTTTTCAGCACGGCCGGATAGCGCCCCGTTTCGAGCATGTCGATGTCGTGGTTCGATTCGAGCAGCACCAGCGAAGATCGGGCGACGGCGTCGAGGTTTTCCTCGCTGACATAGCCGAGGTCGGTCATCTGGGAAATCGTGACGCCCTTGTTCGTGATGCTGAAGCCGACCGGTTCGTTGGCGTCGTGCGAGATCGTGTAGGGCAGGATCTCGAGGTCGCCGACGAAAAACACCTGCCCCGGATCGAAAATGCGGACGTTCTTGCGGGCGACGTCGCCGATGGCGCTGTCCATGCCGCGCCAGCTTCCCTCGGTGGCGTAAATCGGAAGGTCATAGCGGCGCGACAGGATGCCCGCGCCCTTGACGTGATCGCTGTGTTCGTGGGTGATCAGGATGCCCTGGAGTCTCTCGGGCGAAAAGCGAACGGCCTGGACCGCTTCGACGATGCGCTTGCCGGACATGCCGGCGTCGATGAGTACGCTCGTCCGGGAAGAGGCGATCAACGCGACGTTGCCGCTGCTTCCGCTGTAGAGAGGGCAATAGGTCAGTGGCATGGCGCACCTGTCTTTCCTGCTGTGGTTTCGCCCCCCATTGTACCACACGGACGCCGCAAAATCGAAAAAATGTGATACAATATCAAAAGTCGCCTTTGCGGCGCATATAGAAAGAACGGGGGGCAATGCGATTAAACCGTTTTTGAAGTGGGCAGGCGGAAAGCGCCAATTGTTGGGCGAGATTCGAATCCGCATTCCCGCGCGAATGGATTTGTACGTGGAGCCCTTTGTCGGCGCGGGGGCTGTTTTTTTGGATCTCGCGCCGGATCACGCGATCGTCAACGACGCAAACGCCCTCCTGATCGAGACCTACCGCGCGATTGCCGACGATCCCGAGCGCGTGATCGAAGCGCTCGGCCGACACGTCGCGGCGCACGGCAAAACCTATTTCTACGAAACACGCGCGATCGACCGGAGCGACGACTTTGCTTCTTGGCCCGCTGCCGAACGCGCCGCCCGCCTGATCTACCTGAACAAAACCTGCTACAACGGCCTCTACCGTGTCAATATCAAAGGCCATTTCAACGTTCCCTATGGCCGCTACGCCAAACCCGCCTTTCCCGAAGCCGACGAGATTCGCGCGATCAGCGGTTATTTGCGGCGGACGCGCGTCAAACTGAGATGCGGAGACTTTGCCGAGGCCACATCGGAAGCGACACCGGACTCCTTCGTCTACTTCGATCCGCCTTACGACGGCCAGGAGAACAGCGCCTTTACGCGCTACCAGGCGGGCGGTTTCGACAAAGGGGAACAGATCCGCCTCTTTGAAACCTTTGACAAGCTCGCGAAACGCGGCGTGAAGTGCCTGCTCAGCAACGCCGACACGCCTTTCATCCGCGATCTCTACCGCGACTACCCGATCGACGTCGTATCGGCGGCTCGCGCGATCAACAGCGACGCATCGAAGCGGGGCAAGGTCGGCGAAGTGCTGATCCGCAGTTACGAAATTCCCCTTGCACACAGCGATGTAAAAGCTGCAAAACAGGCAGAACCGCTGGGATTGACCCCTTGATTTACGCCGTGTATAATAGTTGCGATATACATCGATGAAACGGAGAACGCCATGCAAATCAGCGCGTCGATGAGCTGGGAAGCACTCGGAATTGAAATTCCGCGGATCCTCTTGCCGCGTCCGGACGCCGACTGGGCTTCTTGGGCGGTGTTGGCTTGCGATCAATACAGCTCGCAGCCCGAATACTGGCAAAATGTCGAGGCGCTGACGGCCGGAAAGCCGAGTGCCCTGTCGCTCGTGCTGCCCGAAGTCTGGCTGAACGACGCCGACTGTCCGGCGCGCGTCACATCTGCGCAGGCGGCCATGCGAACGACGCTTGAAAGCGGTTTTTTGCGCGAACTTCCGCCCGGCGGCGTGCTGGTCGAGCGGCGGATGAACGGCCGCGTGCGAAAGGGCCTGCTGCTCGCCATCGACCTGGAGCAGTACGCCTACGCCCCGGACGCCCAAACGCCCATCCGCCCGACCGAGGGCACGATCGAGGATCGCATCCCGCCGCGCCTGCAGGTGCGCGAGAATGCCGATCTCGAATTGCCGCACACCCTGGTGCTGATCGACGACCCGGATCGCACGGCGATCGAGCCCCTCTTCCGGCGGCGCGACCGTCTGGAACGGCTCTATGACTTCGACCTCATGCTCGGCGGCGGCCACGTCGCGGGCTACTATATTCCGAAAATGGCGCTCGAAGGCGTACGCGAGGCCCTGTCTTCGCTCTACACGGCGAGCCGGGAACGCTACGGCCAGCCCTTGCTCTTCGCCGTCGGCGACGGCAACCACTCGCTCGCGACGGCGCTCGCCCATTGGAAGGCCGTCAAGCAGACGCTGACCGAAGACGAGATCGCCCGGCACCCTGCCCGCCATTCGCTCGTCGAAATCGTGAACATCCACGACGCAGGCGTCGCGTTCGAGCCGATCCACCGGGTGCTCTTCGGTCTGTCCGCGCCGGACAAAGAGGCGCTCGAAACGCGGCTCGCCCGGCTTTCGGACGAGGGAACACCCTCGATCTCCGCTGTGCAGGCGGTACTCGACGCGTTTTTGATCGATACGCCCACGGCCCGCCTCGACTACATCCACGGCGCGGAATGTGCGCGGCGCATCGGCGGCTCGACCGACCGAATGTGCATCCTCTTCGAACCGATGGAAAAAGCCGCGCTTTTTGCGACGATCGCCGCGAGCGGCCCCTTGCCCCGAAAGGCCTTTTCGATGGGCGAGGCCGACGAGAAGCGGTTCTATCTGGAAGCGAGGCGCATTCGATAGCGCGCGAATCCGGCGCATAGAGCGCCGAAATTTCGCGCAGATTGTGGGGGAAAGCACATGGGAGTCAAAGTTGCCAAATTTGGAGGCAGTTCGCTGGCCGATGCCGGCCAGTTTCGCAAAGTCAAAGCGATCATCGAAAGCGATTCGGCGCGATCCTACGTCGTGCCGAGCGCACCGGGCAAGCGCAGTTATACGGATGACAAAGTGACGGACATGCTCTATCACTGCGCGTCGCTCGTCGAGCTGGGCGAAGCCTTTTCCGAGCCCTTCGACAGCATCGTCGAACGCTTTATCGACATCGCCTTTGAACTCGAACTGAAATGCGACATTCGGGCCGAACTCGAAACGGTGCACGCGCGCATCGCGTCGGGCGAAGGGGCCGACTACGCGGCCAGCCGCGGCGAATACCTGAACGGCCTGCTTCTGGCCGATTACCTGGGCGTTGACTTCATCGACGCGGCCGAGGTGATCTTCTTCGACGAGAGCGGCGCTTTCGACGCCGAGAAGACCCAAGACGCCATGCACGCGCGGCTCAAGCGCCACGAGCGCGCCGTCGTGCCGGGCTTTTACGGCTCGATGCCCAACGGCGCGATCAAGACCTTCTCGCGCGGGGGAAGCGACATTTCCGGCGCGATCGTCGCGCGCGGCTGCGGCGCCGAAATCTACGAAAACTGGACGGACGTGTCGGGCCTGCTCATGGCCGACCCGCGCGTCGTGAAAAACCCAGCCCCCATCGAGGTCGTCACGTACGCCGAGCTGCGCGAACTCGCCTACATGGGCGCGTCCGTGCTGCACGACGAGGCGATCTTTCCGGTGCGGCAGGCCTGCATCCCGATCAACGTCAAAAATACGAACGCCCCCGACGAACCCGGCACCATGATCGTCTCCGACGCCGGCGACGGCGATCCCGGCACGATCACGGGCATTGCGGGCAAGCGTGGCTTTACGGTCATCGCGCTCGAAAAAGACAAGATGAACGCCGCGATCGGCTTCGCGGCGGACGTGCTGGGCGTCTTGCGCGACTACGGCGTCTCGATCGAACACATGCCGACCGGCATCGACACCCTCTCGGTCGTCGTCGCGGACAATCAGCTCGAAGGCAAACGGCAAAAGGTAATCGACGGCATTCTGGCGCGCTGTGAGCCGGATTCGCTCGAGATCTACGACAGTATGGCTTTGTTGGCGGTGGTTGGCCGCGGTATGGTGCGCCGGATCGGTTCGAGCGCGCGCATCTTCTCCGCGCTTGCCGAGGCCGGCGTCAACATCCGCATGATCGACCAAGGTTCCAGCGAAATGAACATCATCGTGGGCGTCGAATCGGAAGCGCTCAATGGCGCCGTCAACGCGATCTACCAGAAACTGACCCGCGACGAGCGCTAAAAAGCCGGCCGTCGGGTATGGCGAAAGGAGAAAGACATGTCGGATTTTTGGAAAGACCTTGGCGACAACATCGTCAAAGGCGTCAACGTCATGACGGACAAAACCGGCGAGATCGTCGACAAGATCGCCGACAAGACGGGCGAAGCGGCTGATAAGAGTCGCGCGAAGTGGGAAGGATCGAAACTGGAGCGCGAACGCAAAGCGCTCATCAGTGATTTGGGCGAGCTTTTTTACCTGATGATGCGGGACAACGCTCTCGACACCGATCGTTTGCAGCGCAAATGCGACGAGATCACCGCCTTGGAAGAACGGATCGAAACCCTCCGAGACGGGGGCGAAATCCAACCCTGACCCAGCTATGAAGCGCCCGCCGATCGTAAGGTCCGGGCGCTTTTGCGCATTTCGACAAAATAAGTTGGATTATGTTTGAAGTACCCGCCTTTGCCGTTTATATTCGCATATGCGCATAAACTTCCCCATAAAAACGACCTTGCATATGCAAACGAAGCGGTAGGGGTGGCGATAGAATAACACATCGAATCGCTAGGGTAAAATTTGTCGAAAATCTGTTGAACCGGTACAAATCCTGTTGTGTTCGACAAAAATTACACTTGTACAGTTTGCAATTACTGATATACTGTCTTCACGTAGCATAAGGAACAGAAATCACAGTGTGCAAAGAATGGATCCGGTATCGACGGTACCCTCGCCGATTCTGGCAAATGGGCGCCATTTTGGGGGGAATGTTTATGAGTGGTAAAGCGATCATAAGGTTTGGATTCTTGCGTATTTTTCTTATGGATCATCTTAGCAAATACAAATTCCCATAAACTATGTCGAACAGATTCATACCATAAACGTGTGTAGATCTTTGTCGAAGACGTGATTCATCGCGATATAAAATCTCCCATTCGACAAAGTTTTGCACTTGTAGGATTTGTAAACGCTGATATACTATGTATGTAGTATTAAACGAATGGAATTGAAAAATGTTGTCAGAGAATTGAAGATGTTTTCCTTCATTCGACGGCATCCACGCCCCTTTTGACAAAAGAGCGCCATTTTGGGAGGTATGTTCATGAACGGCAGAATTCGCGTGCTGGTTGCGGACGACAATGTGATGATGCGTTCGCGTGTAAACGAGCATCTTTCATGCAATGAGAGTATCTCATTTTGCGATACAGTGACCAACGGCGCACAGCTTTTGCGCCAGTTGGAAGCCAAAGAATACGACGTGGTCGTCATGGACGTGATCTTGCAGCAGATCGATGGGTTTGGCGTGTTGGAAGAGATGAGCAAATGGGACAAGCGCCCGCGCGTGATCGTCATGAGCGCCTTGAGCCAGGACGACATCATCCGCAGGGCCTGTTCGCTGGGGGCTTACTACTACCTAATCAAACCCGTCAATCTCGACACGCTGCTTCGCAATATAATCGAAGCCACCAAGACGACGCCGATGATCGAGCGCGACATGTCGGGCACCGGATTGACCCTTCGCACGCACGATCAGCCGGTGAAGTCGCTTGACGAGCGGATCGCGAACATCTTCTTGGCGGTCGGCATCCCCGCGCACATCAAGGGCTACCACTTCCTGCGCGAAGCCGTCAAACAAGTCTACCGTGAGCGCAGCGTCATCAACGCCATCACGAAGCGGCTTTACCCCGGCGTCGCCGAGGTATTCGATACGACGCCCAGCAAGGTCGAACGCGCGATTCGCCACGCCATCGAGGTATCCTGGTCGCGCGGCAAGATCGAGAACATCAACGGCATCTTCGGCTACACGATCTTTAACGCCCACGAGAAGCCAACCAACGGCGAATTCATCGCGTTGATCGCGGACAAGCTTTCGATGGACGATCTGACAAGAAACGAGCAATCCGCCATCGCTTGAGCCATCCGGCGCCCATCCGCCAACAGGATGAGAACAAACGTTTGAAAGCACGTCCCAGCGTTCTTGCTTTGTGCACTTTCACCGGCCAACGGCGCACACAAGATTTCCACAGCACTTCGATACAGTTTCCACAAACACCGTGCCCAAAGCGCGTGGCATTGTGGGTAACTCTGTGGATAGTGTGGATAAGTAGGGGGCTTTTGGCACAAGTTATCCACAGCATCCACAGAAAGCCCAGCAAAGATGTGGATTATCCTGATGCAGCTTTGGCGTCACCGAATGTGCACCGGAAATGGAGGAAACAGACAGCCGCGATCCATCCTTCGAAAAATTCGACGAATTTGGAAAAGGCGTGCATAAACGGCGACTCGCTGGCAACAATATCCTCATCAGCCCAAGAGGCGAGAGGAGGCGAGCGAAGATGCAAGCACCGTCACCGCTTGGCGGAATACGCGCATCCATTGCGGAGCGCGTGGGCACTCCGGTCGAGCTCACATGCCGAAGCCGGCGAAAGGAGCTCATCCACAGCGGCGTGCTCGAAGGCGCGTATGGTTCCTTGTTTACCGTGCGCGTGCTGGTCGATG
Organism: Eubacteriales bacterium; assembly: GCA_031553675.1. Lineage (GTDB taxonomy): Bacteria > Bacillota > Clostridia > Christensenellales > CALWSW01 > JAVBLF01. Next base: position 21,202 of record JAVBLF010000123.1, read on the forward strand.
GTACGGAACAGCGGTTGAGCTACACGTACAGCGACGTGCTGACCAACTGCGTCACCGTAAAACCCCTTTAACCCCCTTACTTCCTTAACTCCCTTTTTCCACCACCATCCAACCGGGAAAAGCACTCAGCATTGATGAGTGCTTTTTCTATGTTCCGACCGCTGCACCCTACGAACAAAACGGCAATTGATGCGCCCGATATGCCTTGTAAATGAGGCGGGCGATTATCAATGCGAATCAAGGGTTGAACTCCGCAGCTGAAGTGAGCCGTATTTCTAGAGCGGGCGATTGATAATCGCCCCTACAGGCGCACAAACAAGGTTTACGGGATGTAGGGGCGATTATCAATCGC
>JAVBLF010000050.1:0-3942 GCA_031553675.1 Eubacteriales bacterium
GATCTTTTGCGTGAGATTTTGTGCCATGCCGTCTCCTTTAGGCGCCGCACACGGGCGGCGTCGGCGCGTCAAACGCGCCCTGTTGTGGTGGTCCACGTATCTTCGTTCTCTCACATTGTAGGCACGGCCTTTCCATGGCGCAAGGGAAGCGCCTCCATGTTCCGAAAAAAATGCAGCACGCGGACGAATTGACGGCGATCGGGGGGACGCGTATAATGCAAGCTATGAATGAAACAAACTGTGCGCCCTGCGCGCCGCGAAAGCAGCCTCTTTGGCGCACCGTGTTGCGCGATACGTCGCCCGTGCTGGCGGGCTATGTCGTTCTCGGTTTTTCGATGGGTCTCAATGCCCAGTCGAAGGGCTTTTCGTGGTGGATCGTGCTGCTTTTGTCCCTTTTCGTCTACGGCGGGACGCTCCAGTTTGTCGCAGCCGATCTCTTTCTCGCGGCGATGGGCTATTGGGACATCGCCCTCTTCACGCTCATCCTCCACAGCCGCCATATATTTTATGGGCTGTCCCTGCTCGATCGTTACCAAAACAGTTGGGTCGCCAAGCCTTACATGATCCTGTCGCTGACCGATGAAGCCTACGCGATCCACATGACCTGCCAGCCCCCGCCGGACACGTCGATCGGTCACTACGATCTGATGACGGCCGGCATGAACCACCTCTACTGGACGTTGGGCTGCGTGGTGGGCGCGATCGCGGGCGGCCTGCTCCCTTTCTCGCTCGAAGGTTTGGACTTCGCGCTGTCGGCGCTCTTCATCGTCACTTGTTTGGAGCAATGGCGCGAGGCTCCCACGAAGTTGCCGGCCCTGATCGGCTTTGGCGTCGGCATCGCGCTCTTCGTCACGCTCGGAAAGTCCCATTTTCTCTTGCCGTCCCTCGTCGTGTCGGTCGCGCTGCTCATGCTGTTGCGCAGGCCCATCGAAGCCGTATACGCCAAAAACCAGCCGCCACAGAACGAGGAAGACCCCCACGCAAAAGCGCTCGCGGAGGTGGAAATGCCGTGAAAGAAACGCTGAACAACCAGCAGGTCGTCATCGCGATCGCCATCATGTCGGGTGTGACCTTTTTGACGCGGGCGCTGCCGTTTTGGATCTTTGGCAAAAAAGAACGCGTGCCCCCCAAAGCCCTGCTCTACCTCGGCTGCGTGCTTCCCTACACGGTCATCGCACTGCTCGCCGTCTACTGTTTCAAGGCGATCGACCCTTTGGGATCGTGGGGCACGACTTGGCCGGTGCTCGCGGCGAGCTTGACCGTCGCACTGCTCCAGGTGTGGAAACGCAACAATCTGATCAGCATCTTTGGCGGCACGATTTTGTATATGATCCTGATCCGCGTTTTCTAGGCGATCGAAATGAAAATCAAACCTTACGCATCGCAAGCGCAATGTTTCGAGAGGCCGTTTTGCTGCAACGGGCGATTGATAATCGCCCCTACAGGCGCACAAACAAGGCTTACGGGATGTAGGGGCGATTATCAATCGCCCGCGTACCATAAGGATCATCCCATTTTTGCCTGAACAAAGTTCAACCCTTGATTGGCGTTATCAATCGCCCGCGTTAACCCCCCGTTGTTTCGACAGCGGATTGCACACCTGATTCGCAGGTAGACGAACCCACGCCCACATACCATCGAAAATCCCGCCATGCTTGTGGCGGGATTTTTCGGGGCAGAACCCCACGAATCGAAGATTTGCGGGGTTCACAAAAGTTCTTTTGGTACTTTTCTTACAAGAAAAGTACAGAAAAAATCTAAAGCAAGATCCGCTCCACCGTAAAGGACGTATCCTCCGCTTTTTTGCGCTCGATCAAAGTGGCCAGCCGTTCTTTCGGCATGGCTTCGCGGTCGTAAAAAGCGAGCACCGCTTCGAGAATGTCCTCCAGCTTGTCGTCAGGAACGACGGCGCTCAGCGCCTCGCCGAGCTGGAGCTTTCGTCCCGCGCGGCCGCCGACGAAGACTTTGTAGCCACCCTTTTGCGGCATGATGCCGATGTCGTTCAACTGCACTTTGGCGCAGTTGTTTGGGCAGCCGGTGATGTTGATCTTGAATTTGTGTGGTGCGGGCCTTTCGTAAAAGCGCGCGTCGAGCCGCTCGACGAGTGCGAAGGCGTCGATCTGCCCGAACTGGCAGTAAGTGGCTTTGCAGCAGACGATGGGTCGGACTTTCGCGCCCATGGCGCCCGCGAAAAGCCCGGCTTTGTGGACGAGCGCTTCGGCTTCGTCGAGCTGGTCGTGCGGTATGCCGGTCAATTCGATGCAAAAGCGCGAGGTCATGCAAAGCCGTCCGTCGCCGCAGCGTTTCGCGATCCGGCCGAGCGCTTCGAGCTGCTCGGGCGCAGCGACGCCACCAGGGATGCGGACGCGGTAGGCGAAGTGTTCTTTGTCCCGTTGCGGCAAAAAGCCGCGCGTCTTGGCGGCGGCCTTCGTTTCGTTGTCCATGCTTTCTCCCTTTGCGGTCGTCGTTATTCTCCGTCTCGCTGGTTGCGCAGGCGGTACGAAAGAACACTGAGTGTGTCGCTCAAGTGGATGTTTTCGACGAAAACGTCCGCCACAACGTCGATCGGCGCGAAATTCCAAATCGCGCGAAGGCCCCCCGCGACTAGGCGATCGCAGACCGATTGCGCCTCTTCCTTTTGGGTGCAGATGATGCCGATCTGGATGTCGTTTTCGTGCAGATAGTCGTCGAGCGCCGTGACGTCGCGCACGGTCACGCCCGAGATCTCGCGGCCGATGATCGCGGGCGTGCGATCGAAGGCGGCGGCGACGTGAAAGTTGTCCTTGTCGAAACCGTTGTAACGCATCAGCGCTTTTCCGATGTTGCCCGCGCCGACGATCACCATATTATAATGCTGGTCAAGGCCGATGATGCGGCCAATCTCGCGCAGAAGGTGCGAAACCTGGTAGCCATATCCCTGCTGACCAAAGCCGCCAAAGCAGTTGAAATCTTGTCGGATCTGCGATGCGTTGAGCGACATCTCGCGCGAAAGCTCGGCGGAGGAGATGCGCTCGACCCCGCGCTGTTCCAGTTCGGTGAGGTGTCGGTAGTATTTGGGCAGCCTTCGGATCACTGCCTCGGAAACGCGTCTATCGTTCATTATGGTGCCCCTGTCTTATCAGAATCGTGTGAACCATGCGAAAAAGAAGGATATGATCCCTTGCTGAATTATATCGCAATTCCAGGGGTTCATCAACCGCAGCGACGGGGCGCATCGAAAAAAGCGCCTGTTTCTCAATCCCAAGGCGCTTTTTTTCACAGTGCAACGGTGCAAACATACAATTGTATTTACTTACATGCCAAACGGTAAACCGCTTCGATGTCCGCGCGGCTAAGAGGATGAAATTGGCCAAGCCCCGCGGCATCGTCCATAGCGACCTTGGCGGCGAGGGCGGGAATGTCCTCTTCCCGTGCCCCCAGCTCGGAAAAGGTCGTCGGCAGGCCGATCGAGCGAAAAAAACGCTCCAGGCGATCGATCCCTTCGAGGGCGGTCCGTTCGGGGTTGCGATAGTCCATCTCGCAGCCCCACACCCGCACGGCGAGCTGGGCAAAGCGCATGACGTCGTGCCTGTACTGGTAGCGCATCCAGGCCGGGAAGATGACGGCCAGCCCCGCGCCGTGCGCCACGTCGTAGCGCGCCGACAGCTCGTGCTCGATGTCGTGGCTGCCCCAGTCCTCGGCGCGCCCCTTGCCGATGAGGTCGTTGTGCGCGATCGTGCTCGCCCACATAAGGTTGGCGCGCGCGTCGTAGTCCTCGGGGTGGGCGAGCGCGATCGGCGCATTCTCGATCACCGCCAGAAGCACGGCCTCGCATAGGCGGTCACTCAGGCTGACCCCCTCGGTCGGCGTGCAGTAGCGTTCCAAGACGTGCGCCATGATGTCCGCCGCGCCGCAAGCCGTTTGGTAGGGCGGCAGGGTGTAGGTCAAAACGGGGTTGCAAAA
>JAVBLF010000012.1:0-5024 GCA_031553675.1 Eubacteriales bacterium
TCGGGAGGTATCCGAGCAAATCTTTCGTTATGCAAGGAAGCGCCGACGACGCATAATCGAAGAAATTCTGCTAGGAGGCGCTGACGCGGCAGAGCGGAATATTTGCCGGATAGATGCCGGAATGGGGTTTCCGGACAGGTCTAATATACGCAAAAGAAAAGGCCGCCCTTGAGGGCGGCCACAGCGTGTCCTTTGATTCGCGCTAAAAGGCGATTTTTCGTTTGTCGAGCTCGATCATGCTGCCACAGTTAGGGCAGGCGAGCTCCCGCTCCGCGAGCATGGTTTCGCGTTCGACGAGGAAGCTGTCGCCACAGCTCACACAGGCGATCTCCTCCATCGGTTCGTCGTCGTCATCGCCGCCGAGCAGTTCAAAGTCGTCGATGTCCTCGAGCAGGAGGTCTTGCATTTCGCAGACATCCTCGACGACCGTTTCGAGGTTGTCGGTCAAGGTTTCGATCTGGGCTTGTCCTTCGTCGATGCGCGTGGCCATCTCTTCGAGAAGCGCGATGATCGCGGTCATAATGCGGTGTTCTTTGCTCTCGTCGCCGATGCCGAGCCCCTCTGCCAGCCCCCGCAGATAGGCGGCTTGTTTCGAAATCTGACTCATACCCTCGTCCTCCCAAACTCCGTTTTTCCCATTGTACTACGTTTTGCGTCCTGCGTCCTCTTTTCGATAAAGAAAAATCGGCAGGGGTATGGGGTGGAGGCGGCTGTGCGATGCGGCTATGGCTTGCCCGCTCGAATCTTATGTGTTATAATTTTTGTGAAGGAAGGTGAACCGCGTGAAAAAACTCTCTCTCGTTCTGGGTGGCGTCTTGTTGCTGGCATCGCTTGCAGCGTGCGGGATAGAAGCTTCCGAAAATTCCTCGACGGCGCAAATAAGCGCAACCCTCTCGCCGGATCCGGATGCGGGAGACGTGTTGTCCTTTGGCCTGACCGAACCGGAAGCGGCCATTTTCTTCGGCAGCCTCTTTTTCTGCCCCGGCGTCGCAGAGGTCAATTGGGTTCCGGGCGACAATTTCGTGCTCATCTACGAATCCATTGCCAATGGGACGATCGACCGCGAAAGCAGCCCGCTTTTCCACTTGGAACCCGGGCAAACGGCAATCGACAACGCGGGGAGTGTCAAGCTCGTTTTCGGCGTCATAGACGATGGCAATAAGGGCGAAAATGCGCCGGATGATTTCCGCCTCTATACGTCCACGATCGCTGGGAACGGATCGACATGCGGGCACCGTGTCCGCGTGTATCCCATGGATCGAACCCGTATGCGGAGTATGTCGGGCAATGTGCTCCGATATCCGGACGAAGGCAAGCAGAAGGACGGTAGCCATTTGCTGATGGAAGTTTGGTATGAATATGAAGGCAAAGGGCCTGGTCAGCGTGATTTCGCGCATGCCGATGCCGGTATCCGCGTCTACCTGAAAAACGAGCGCGCCGAAAGCAAATAAGCGCAAACAGAAGCCCGCTCCCTCGACAGTGGGGGGATGCGGGCTTTTTCGCATGGTTATTTTCGGCGGATGGCGGCGGTGATCTGGGTCAGGAACTGTTCGGGCGGGCCATCGGGGCCGTTGAAGTAGGCTTCGTAGACCGGGCCGTCGAGCGCAAAGCCGTTTTCGTCGATCCAGCGGGTCATCTCATCGTAGACCGGGCCGAGCTCCTGGTAGGGGCCGAGGCAAACGCAGTGTGCGTAGAGTCCGGCGCGGACGCTTCCAGGGAGGAAGTCGCTTTCCTTTTCGATGGCATGGCGCACGGGGAAGGCGAGTTCGAGGTCGATGTCGTTCATATCCATGTTGTGGTAGGCGATAAAAGGGATGGCGCTAGGTGTCAAGCCGTGCTGCGCCAGGTAGCCGCCCAGCTTCATATAGCCCGCGCCGATCGCATTGGGTAGATCTTTGAGATTGCTCCGTGTGCGGAGGGATACCGTGTGCTGCTCGTTCATATCCAGCAGGTGAAAGGGGGTGATGCGCATAACAGCTTCCTTTCGGTTCGATGGCGGCGAATCTTCCGCGTTCAGTAGACCCGTCCGGAAACCCGCTTTCGGGAGGTATCCGAGCAAATCTTTCGTTATGCAAGGAAGCGCCGACGACGCATAATCGAAGAAATTCTGCTAGGAGGCGCTGACGCAGCAGAGCGGAACATTTGCCGGTTAGATGCCGGAATGGGGTTTCCGGACAGGTCTAGTATACCATGATTTTGCACAACCGCTTGACCCGTGTGCGCAAACGTGTAAGAATATTCGCATGAATGAATCGACGAGTGGCGCGACGACGACCGCGCACAACATTCGCATCGGCCCGGCGGGGAACTCCGAGTCCTTTTACGCTGCGGGCTTCAAAAAGAGCGTGCAAGCACCGGCATGGATCGCGGGTCTGGGGCTGAACGCGTTCGAATACCAGTTTGGCCACGGCGTATCGATCGGAGAAGCGACGGCGCACGAGATTGGCGAAGAGGCCCGGGCGCACGGCGTCGAGATGAGCGTGCACGCGCCCTACTTCATCAACCTGTCCATGCCGCTCGACGACGAGCGCGCCGAGAAAAACTTTCGCTACTTCGAACAGACGGCGACGGCCGCGCAGTGGCTGGGGGCGAAACGGGCCGTGTTTCACCCGGGGTCGGCTAGCAAGATCGATCGCGGGGTGGCGCTTGGGTACGCGAGCGATTTTCTGCGGCATCTCCTCGCCTTTCTCGATGAACGGGGCTTGGGGGATGTCGCACTTTGTCCTGAAACGATGGGCAAGCAAAACCAGCTCGGCGATCTCGACGAAGTGATCGCGCTCTGCCGGATCGACGAGAGGATCGTGCCTGCGATCGATTTTGGGCACCTGCACGCGCGGGGTTTGGGCGCGCTCAAAGAGAAGGCCGATTTTGCCGCCGTGTTGGACGCGCTGGAAACGGGGCTAGGCCACGAGCGGGCAAAGGCCATGCACGTCCATTTCAGCCGCATCGAATTCATAAAGTCCGGAGAGAAGAAGCACTGGACCTTTGCCGACACCCAGCACGGTCCGGATTTTGACCCGCTGGCCGAGCTGATTTTGGAGCGCGGGTACGCGCCGCACATCATCTGCGAGTCGGCTGGCACACAGGCCGAGGACGCGCTCACCATGAAGCGCATGCTTTTGGAGGGTTGACATGAATCGAACGGCAACGCTAGCAAATTTGGCCGACGTCACGATAGTGACGAGCCGGAGCAACATGCGCTATTGCAGCGGTTTTACGGGCGACAGCGGCGCGTGCATCGTCGGCGCCGGACGTCGCGTGCTGATCAGCGACTTTCGCTATACGGAGCAGGCGTCCCAACAGGCGCCGGACTGGGAATACAGGGAGTTTGAGCGCGGCGACGAATACGAGTTGATGGGCGCCATTGCGGCCGAGATGGGCGCAAAAAGCGTCGCCTGGGAAGAGTCGGCGCTGACGATCGCGAAGTCGCGGGCGATTGGGGCGGCGCTCACCGAGACGCTGGGAGCGGGGATCGCGTTTTGTGACGCGAGCCTGCCTTTGCAAAGGGCCCGCGCCGTGAAGGACGAAGTCGAACTCGATGCGATCCGCCGTGCCTGTGCGATCGGAGATGCCGCGTTCGCGCATTTGCTCGGCGTGTTGCAGCCCGGCATGACGGAGATTGAAATCGCACTCGTGCTCGAAACGAAAATGCGGCAACTCGGCGCGACGGGAACGTCCTTCGAGACGATCGTTGCCTCGGGCGAACACGGATCGCTGCCCCACGCCGTCCCGTCGCAGCGCACCGTGCAAGAGGGAGACTTGATCACGCTCGATTTCGGCTGCGTTTTGGACGGCTACTGTTCCGACATGACCCGCACGGTCGCGTTGGGAGAGCTTGCGCCCGAAGCGCGAAACGTATATAATAAAGTCTTGGAAGCGCAGAAAGCGGCCTGTGCGGGCATCTGCGCCGGATTGACCGGGCGCGAAGCCGACGCAATCGCGCGCGATTTGCTGGCAAACGCTGGGTATGGCAGCGCGTTCGGGCACGGCTTGGGGCACGGTGTCGGCATCGACATCCACGAAGAACCCCGTCTCTCCCCGGCAAGCGAAACCGTACTCACCCGCGGCATGGTCGTGACGATCGAGCCGGGCGTCTACCTCGCGGGACGTTTCGGCGTCCGCATCGAGGATTGTGGCGTCCTGACGGATAGCGGTTTCGAGAGTTTTACCCACGCGCCCAAGGATTTGATCCAGATTTGACATCGAAAAGTGAACTCAACTCGATATATTGGAGGAGACACCCATGACAAGTGCAGGCGATTTTCGCAAAGGGATCACGGTTGACATCGAAGGCAACGTCTGGCAGATCGTAGACTTCCAGCACGTGAAACCCGGCAAGGGAGCCGCCTTTGTGCGCACCAAGCTGAAAAACGTCATGACCGGCGCGACGCTTGAACGCACCTTCAACCCGTCTGACAAATACCCTCTCGCCCACATCGAACGCAAAGAGATGCAGTACCTCTACAACGACGGCGAGCTGTACTACTTCATGGACGTCGAAACCTACGAGCAGCTCCCGCTCAACCACGACGCCGTCGAGGACGCGATCCACTTCATCACCGAAAACATGAGCGTCACGATCGCGTTTTACAAGGGCGCGGCCTTCTCGGTCGACGCGCCGAACTTCGTCGAGCTGACGATCACCGAGACCGACCCCGGCTTCAAGGGCGACACCGCCACCGGTGCCACCAAGCCCGCCATCCTCGAAACCGGCTACAAGATCAACGTCCCCCTCTTCGTCGAGCAGGGCGACAAGATCCGCGTCGATACGAGAAGCGGCGACTACATGGAGCGCGTATAACGATCCCGTTTGTGTGACGTTTACCGCAACGGATCGGTCGTTGTGTTGCGGCGGGCATCAACGAGAGATAACCTTTCGCCGGAATGCGAAACGCGAAGTTTGGTCAAGCAGCCCCGTGCGCTTTGGGGCTGCTTTTTGCTGCCTTTGGGTGGGGTTTTGCTGGTTCTGAGCAGATAGCGGTTTTTCTTTTTTGGGATTGATGATATAATAACCTACAGAGAGG
>JAVBLF010000080.1:0-5961 GCA_031553675.1 Eubacteriales bacterium
TGTAGGGGCGATTATCAATCGCCCGATGCAGCAAAACGGCCTCGCAATACGTTAGGTTCGCAACCCTTGATTCGCATTATCAACCGCCCGATGCAGCAAAACGGCCTCGCAATACGTTAGGTTCGCAACCCTTGATCGCCATTCTTGATTCGAATTGTCGATCGCCCCCGCGTTTTTTGGGCAAGCTATAAGGATTGTCGATTCGGCATATTGCATAAAAGCAAAGCATTTGGCGCACAATGGCGATACGAACGATTGGGGGGTGCGCACATGCAAGTGGCGATCTTGGGAAAGTACGGGCCATTCCCCCCCGCGAACGGCGCGACATCGGGGTTGCTCCTGACCGAGGGGCAAACCCACATCTTGATCGGCTGTGGCAGCGGTGTCCTCAGCCGTATGCAGCGCATCGTCGCCATCCCACAGCTCTCAGCCGTCGTGCTGACCCATTTGACGAGCGATCACATCGCCGACATGCCGATCCTGCGAAGCGCCCTGACGAACATGAAAGCGCGCGGCGCGCTTCCGGGCGGCCCGATGAAGGTATTCCTCCCCGGGTCGCCGCGCAGCGAATTTGCCGCGATCAGCACGGGGCAGAACGTCTTTGAGAGCATCGAGCTCCAGCAGGGCATGGGGGTGCACATCGGCGATCTGACGATGAGCTTCCACGCGATGCGCCATCCCATCCCGTCGTTTGGCGTCTTGGCGATTGGGCAGGCCGGCAGGACGATCGCCTACACCGGCGACACGAGCCTGCACGACGGGCTCCTGCCTTTTGCGGCGGGCGCCGATCTCTTTCTCTGCGACGCGGCGCTGCTCGATCGGGAGCGACCCGGCATGGCGGCGACGCACATGACCGCCCTGCAAGCCGGCATCGTCGCGCGGGATGCCGGTGTCGAGCGCTTGATCCTGACGAACCTCCAGCCCTACATTTTCGAAGACGACGTGCGTTCCGAGGCCGCCCGCCACTTTCCGCGCGCTGAGATCGCGAAAGAGATGCAGACCTACTTCCCGTAAAAACGCGCTTCGAATTGTGCGTTTTTTTCGATGCGATGCAGATCGAAAATGCGGTTTCGCTCACCGTGGACAACGTGTATAATGGAACATGTGAATTCTGATGCCAGTGCCAAAACCCGAAAAAGCGTCGCCGAACGCGGACGGGACGAAGTTCGCCGCGCACTCGCGGGCATCGGCCTCGACGCGCGACGCTTTCGCGTGCCACAGGGCGGACAGGCGCATCTGTGCGCCTTTGCCGGAGACGAGGCCGCGTCGATCGCGCTGGCCATGTCCGATCGGGCGATCGTGTCGATCGAACGCGTGTATGCGGCAGACGGCTTTGTCAACGTCGCGTTTGCGCGGACTTTTTTGCGTGTCTGCCTCGCCGAAACGCTCCCAAACGGCTGGAAGGGGGACGACTTCGATCCGGCGACCCTGCCGATCGACGCCCTCTTTGCGCCGATCGCGCTGGAACGAGCGCGTTTGCGCTCGATCCTCCTGCGCTTCGACGTCCATCACTTGCTCGAGGTTCCAGCAGAGGACCGAAACGCCGATCTGCTCTGGCGCTTTCTCACGCTGGACGATTGTCCGGTCCAAGCCCGCACCCACCTGGCCCAACGCGCGATCGTCCCCTTGCGGGCCACATCCCACGGCCTTTGCCTGCGTCGGGACGAAGCCTTGCTGCGCGATCGCCTCGGCTTGTTCGCGGCGGCTTACGTCGCTCTGGGCTCGCTAAACAGGCTCTAAGATCATACCCGTCTCTTCACCGCTCACCACGCCAACAGGAGGAAAACATGTCTGCGGAAGGGTTGCAAAACAAACAACACGCCAAATTCATTTTCGTGACGGGGGGCGTCACCTCGTCGCTGGGCAAAGGCATCACGGCGGCATCGCTGGGCTGTCTGCTCAAGGCGCGCGGGCTCAAAGTCGCGATGCAAAAATTTGACCCCTACATCAACATCAACCCCGGCATGATGAGCCCCTTGCAGCACGGCGAGGTGTTCGTCACGGCCGATGGCGGCGAATGCGACCTCGACGTCGGACATTACGAGCGCTTCATCAACGAAAAGCTCACCGTCGATTCCGACGTGACGAGCGGGCAGATCTACCAAAGCGTGATCAACAAAGAGCGAAACGGTGACTACAACGGCGGCACGGTGCAGGTGATCCCCCACATCACCGACGAGATCAAAAAGACCGTCTACCGCGTCGCGCGCCTGAACGAAGCCGACGTCGTGATCACCGAGATCGGCGGCACGGTGGGCGACATCGAATCCCAGCCCTTTTTGGAGGCGGCGCGCCAGGTCAAGTGGGAAGTCGGCGAAGAAAACTGCCTCTACATACACGTCACGCTCGTGCCCTACCTGAGCGCGGCTGGCGAACTCAAAACCAAGCCCACCCAGCACAGCGTCAAAGAACTGCGCTCGATCGGCATCCAACCCGACCTGATCGTCTGCCGCACCGAAATGCCCCTGAGCAAGCAACTGCGCGACAAGATCGGCCTCTTCTGCAACGTCGACGGTCGTTACGTCATCGCGAACTACGACGCCGAAACCCTCTACGACCTGCCGATGATGATGCGTTCGGAGGGGCTCGACGACCTCGTATGCGACAAGCTCAAGATCCACACGCCGCCCGCCCAACTCGAAACCTGGGAGAAGATGGCGCACCGCTACAAACACCCGACGCAAAACCTGCGCGTCGCCCTCGTCGGCAAATACGTCGATCTGCACGACGCCTACCTGTCCGTCATGGAAGCACTCGCCCACGCCGGCATCGTCTACGACGCTTCGGTCGAGATCGACTGGGTCTACAGCGGCGATCTCCACACGGACGCCGACTGCGAAGCGCGCCTCGGCCAGGCCGACGCCATCGTCGTGCCGGGTGGCTTCGGCGAACGCGGCATGGGTGGCATGATCCGCGCCGCACAGTACGCCCGCGAAAAGAAAGTCCCCTTCTTCGGCCTGGGCCTCGGCATGCAGATGGCCGTCGTGGAGTTTGCGCGCAGCGTCTGCGGTCTCGAGGCCGACAGCACCGAGATGAACCCCAACACGCCCCATCCCGTGATCGCGCTCATGGGGGAATACAAAGAGGACGGCTCGATGCGTTTGGGCGACTATGCCGTCTCCTTCGCGCGGGGCAGCCTCGCCGCCAAAGCCTACGGCACGGAAGAAGCCCACGAACGCCATCGCAACCGCTACGAGGTCAACCCCAACTACGCCGAACAGCTCGAAAGCAAGGGCATGATCGTCGGCGGCGTCAACAAGACGCTCGGCCTGATCGAGGAGATCGAGCTCGACACCCAGATCCACCCCTTCTTCGTCGGCGTCGTCTACCACGGCGAGTTTAACTCCCGCCCCAACCACCCACACCCCCTGTTCTGCGCTTTCGTCGCGGCGGCGCTCCAGCACAAAGAAAGCTAAACACATGTACGACATCGCCATCGTCGGGCTGGGCCCAGCCGGAGCGACACTCGCGCGCCTGATCGATCCGACAAGGCGCGTGATTGCGATCGACAAAAAGGCGCTCGACGCCGACGAGGGCTTCCGAAAGCCCTGCGGCGGCCTGCTCGCCGACGATGCGCAGATCTCGCTGTCGCGTTTTTGCCTGACGCTGCCGAAAGACATCCTCGTCGATCCGCAGATCTTCGCCGTGCGGACGATCGACACCGCCCAAAACCTGACCCGCCACTACCCCCGCTTTTACATGAACATGGATCGCGGCAAGTTCGACCGCTGGCTGATGCAGCTGATCCCCGATCGCGTGACGATCGCCGATCGCGCCGTCGTCTCGGCGATCGAGCGACGAAATGGCGCGTTTGCGATCACTTACAAGCGGCATGGCGAAAGCGTCACCGTCGAAGCCAAGACGATCGTCGGCGCGGACGGCGCGCATTCGACCGTTCGGCGCAAGCTCTTTCCCGACTTTCGCCTCAAAACCCTCCTCTCGATCCAGGAACACTACGCCGACCAGAACGCCCGACCGCTCTATTCCTGCTTCTTTGACGCCTCCCTCACCGACAGCTATGCCTGGGGCATCTCGAAGGACGGCGTCTTTGTGTTTGGCGGCGCCTTTCCGCACAAGGACGCGCGAAAACGATTCGAAGCCCTGCGCGACAAGCTGACGGCCTATGGCTACCAATTCGGCGATCCGATCCGCACCGAGGCCTGTCTCGTCGTCGCGCACGACGGGCGCTGCTGCCTGGGACGCCACAATGCCGTGCTGATCGGCGAGGCGGCCGGTCTGATCAGCCCCAGCTCGCTGGAAGGGATCTCCTACGCCTTCGACAGCGCCCAGATCCTGGCCGAGATCCTCAACACCGGTGTCGCCGATCCCGCCGCCCACTACAAGCGCCGGATGTGGAAACTCCGCGCCAAGCTTCTGACCAAGGTCGCAAAATCCTTCTTTCTGACCCGCCCCTTCACCCGCCGCGTTTTGATGCAAAGCGGCCTGCAAAGCATCGATATTTTGGGGGACATTCATCCCCCAAACCCCCGACCAAAGGGTCACTGACCCTTTGGAATCCCATTCGTTTCGTTTGAAGATTTTGTCAAGGGAGGGTTTGAGATGAAAACACTGCTCTGCTACGGCGACTCGAACACCTGGGGCTACATCCCGCGGAGCTGCGGGCGCTACGAGACGCTGCCGGAAGCGCGTTACGACTGGGCGCAGCGCTGGCCGGGCGTCGCGCAAAGCGCCCTGGGCCCTTCCTGGCGCGTGCTGGAAAACGGTCTGAACGGGCGGACGACGATGTTCGACGACCCCGGCGATCCGGGCCGCAGTGGGCTGGCCATGCTGCCGTTTAGCGTGGACATCGCCAAGCCCTTCGACGCGTTTGCCGTCATGCTGGGCACAAACGACCTCAAGTCCTATTTCGGCACGACGCCCTGGGAAATCGCGCTCGGCATGGAAAACATCGTCCAAAAGCTGCGCGCCCTTTTGCCCGACGCGCCGCCGAAGATCCTGATCATCGCGCCCATCCTCGTCGGCACCGTACAGCCGGGCGAAAACATGGGCATGCACTTTTACCCCGGCTGCTTCGAAAAAGCCAAGGGTCTGGCCGAGGCCTTTGCGACGGTCGCGAAACGCAACGCCTGCGACTTCCTCAACGCCGCCGACCACGCCCAGCCCGGCGTCGATGGCATCCACATCGACGAAGCGGGCCACAAAGCGCTCGGCGAGGCCGTTGCGAAACAACTGCAAAGCATGTTTGCCTGACGTGCCACAAAAAAAGTGCCTGTTCGTAGCAACGGCACTTTTTTTGTGGGGCGTCGATCTATGATGCGAATCAAGAACTGGAATCCGCTGTCGAAACGAGTGGGGTTTCCTAGGCGGGCGATTGATAATGCGAATCAAGGGTTACGAACCTAACGTATCGCGAGGCCGTACGGCTGCAACGGGCGATTGATAATCGCCCCTACAGGCGCATAAACAAGGTTATCGGGATGTAGGGACGATTATCAATCGCCCGCGTACCATAAGGATCATTCCATTTTTGCCTGAGCAAAGTTCAACCCTTGATTGGCATTGATAATCGCCCGTTGCATCAGAACAGCCTTCTTTATACACACTGTTTTTGCGGTTTGCAACCCTTGATTGGCATCAATTGTCGCGTTCTTCGGACGACGCGTCCTCGGTGCTTTCTTTGCCCTCCTGTTCCAGGCGGCGGGCTTCGTCGAGCTCGTCGAGCTCGCGCTGAAAGTCTTTCTTGAGCAGATACGTCGCAAAGGCGGCCAGCACGATGAAGGCGAGCGACGAGCGCGTGATCGCCGGATTTTGGGCAAAGAGCCCATAGGCGCTGACCGCGAGCCCCGCGACGAAGAGAAGCAGGGTGAATCGCGCCCAGAATCGACGGTGTTGCATGGGGTGGCCTTTCGTCACTTGACGCGGCGCGCTTGCACGACGTTGCGCATGTCGTCAAACTCGTAGGTGCAGGTGCTCAGCGTCAGGATTTCGTCCTTGGGATCG
>JAVBLF010000132.1:0-12079 GCA_031553675.1 Eubacteriales bacterium
GGGGTTTCCCACGGGGGCGATTGATAATCGCCCCTACACCCCTTAAGCCTGGTTTGTGCGCCTGTAGGGGCGATTATCAATCGCCCGTTGCAGCAAAACAGCCTCGCGATACGTTAGGTTGGTACCCTTGATTCGCATTATGAATCGCCCGTTGCAGCAAAACAGCCTCGCGATACGTTAGGCTAGTAACCGTTGATTCGCGTTAACAATCGCCCGTCTTGAAAATCCCCACCTTGCTCCTCTAGCGGATTCCAACCCCTTTGATTGACGTTTTCAATCGCCTTCATCGGGCTCGGCGAGTGCGGATTTGAGCCGCTGGATGATCTTGCTTTCGAGACGGCTGATCTGCACCTGCGACACGCCCATGAGTCGCGCGATCTCGCTTTGGGTTTTGTCTTGGAAGTAACGCAAAAAGACGATTTTGCGGTCGCGCGCGTCGAGCTTTCCGATCAATTCTTTGAGGAGGATGCGGTCGATCATCGCGTCGCCCTCGTCCTCGCTTTGGGCGACCTGGTCGAGCAGCGTCGCGCCGGAATCCTCGAAAACCGGTTCTTGGAGGGACAAATGGGCCCGCGCGGCGTCTTGCGCGAACACGACTTCTTCGGCGTCGACGCCCAGCACGGAAGCGATCTCCTGGATGCTGGGGTCGCGGTTGCATTCGCGCTTGAGCTGCTCGGCGACGGCGGCCGACTTGGCGGCCAGCTCCTTGAGCGAGCGGCTCACCTTGACCATGCCGTCGTCGCGCAAAAAGCGTTTAATCTCGCCCGCGATCATCGGCACGGCGTAGGTCGAAAAGCGGACGTTGAATTCGTCGGAAAAGTTGTTGATCGCTTTGACAAGGCCCATGCAGCCGATCTGAAAGAGGTCGTCGTACTCGACGCCGCGGCCGAGGAATTTTTTCACGACCGATTTGACGAGGGCGACGTTGCAGCGGACCAGCGTTTCTTGCGCGTCTTCGTCGCCGGCTTGGGCGGCGCGCAAAAGACGCAGCGCCTCTTCGTGCGTCAACAGGACGCGTTCGGGGGGCGTCCCGCGCGACGGATCCGCGCCCGCGAGCGGCGTCGGAACGGTCATCTGCGCCGCCTCCTTTTGGCCGCCAGCAAGAGCACCCAGTCTTTGGGACGCTTTTTCGGTTGGTGCTGGGGCAGGGCCAGCACCTGAACCGGTGGCCGGATGTAGGTTTTGGGTTCGGTCATGACGGCGATAGGCGCGGGTGGGTTGTGCCTCTGGGAGAAGGGGCGCAAAAAGACCTGAGGCGCGGCGCGTTCGGGCATGAGGGAGGCGTCCTTGAGCAGATCTTCCCAGAGGATGCCGACCGTCGCGTCCTGGGGCAGGGGGCAGTAATGGGGCCAGTCGCCCGACCAGTTGCGCGCGTTCATGCCTTCGCCTCGCCATCCGTTTCAGCCCCGATCCGCTTTGTCATGCGGATCGTCGTGCCGGCGTTCGGCGACGACTCGACGTCGAGCGTCGTCATGAAGGTTTCCATCACCGTAAAGCCCATGCCGGATCGATCGTCGCCCGGGCAGGTCGTGTAAAAGGGCGTGCGCGCCTGGGCGATGTCGCTGATGCCGCGCCCGTCGTCGCGCACGGTGACGGAGAGGGTGTCGCCGTCGATCGCGCAGTTCAGCTCGACGAAGCCCTCCTTGCCGCGGAAGGCGTGGATGATCGCGTTCGTCACGGCTTCGGACACGGCCGTGTTGATGTCGGCCACCTCACTGAGCGTCGGATTCATCTGCGAGGCAAAGGCACCGACGATCACGCGCGCCAAGGCTTCGTTTTGGGACAGCGCGGAAAAACGCGCCGTCATTTCGTTTTTGGGCATGTCCATTCCCCCTCACTGTTTTTGCAAGATGCTGTAAAGTCCGCTCATGCGCAGCACCTTGTCCACCTGTTCGTTGGCGTTTTTGACGCTCATCGTGCCGCCGCGCACGGCCAGCTTTTTGTAGCGCCCGATGATCACGCCGATGCCGGAGCTGTCCATGAAGCGCAGATCGGCGAGGTCGAGCGTCATATCCCGCACACCTGGGGTCAGCATCGCGTCGAGGCTCATGCGCACGGCCTGTGCAGCGTGGTGGTCGAGCTCGCCCGCGAGCTTCACCACCACACGCGGCCCGTTTTGTTCGCTCTGTATTTGCATATCGCGATCCTCCTGTCGCTTTTGCTTCGTCATGTCACGCGTCCGCTGCCGCTCGCAGGGGGACGCCTCTAGTGTTTTCGCTTTCCCGAGGGCGCTTCCTTCGAAAGATTCCCACGCACTTTGTCGAATCGGAGCTAGTTTTGTGGGGCGCTTCCAAAGCGCCTCTTTGCGTATGTCCGGAAGGGGTTTCGGGCAAACTAGGACGGTACCTTTTCTGTCAATCTGGGTAGGAGGCGTGGACAAACGTGAATGAAAGCAAGGCAAAGGGCGGCCACAAACGCTCCAAAGCGCTGAGCCGGCAGCAAATGCAGCGCCGCCAACGGCGCTTCAAACGGGCGATCTTCGCGTTGGCAGCCCTCGTTTTGGTCTTTTTGCTCTTCGGATCGGTGACGGTACTCGGCCTTTCGGCGTGGAACGACTTCGACGCCAATCGGATCACGAATGCCAGCCAAACCATGCTGCTGTACGACGATCACGACAGGCTGATCACGGGCGTCTATGGCGTGGAAAATCGGCAGAATGTACCGCTCTCGCAGATCCCCAGCGACGTGCAAAACGCGTTGATCGCCATGGAAGACCTTCGCTTCTACGAACACAGCGGCATCGACGTGCGCCGTATCTTTGGCGCGCTTTGGGCCGACCTCAAGGCAGGCAGCCTCGACCAGGGCGCCAGCACGATCACGCAGCAGCTCATCAAGCTCAGCCACCTGAGCCCGACGAAGACCTGGACGCGCAAGATCCAGGAGGCCGCGCTCGCCATCCAGATGGAACGCCACTTCACCAAGGATCAGATCCTCGAGATGTACCTGAATTTCGTCTACTTCGGCGCGGGCGCCTACGGCATCGAAGCGGCGGCCGAGGAATACTTCGACAAGGATTGCAGCCAGCTCACGACGGCCGAAAGCGCCCTCCTGGTCGGCATCCTCAAAGCGCCCAGCCGCTATGCGCCCCACCTCCACCTCGAAAACGCCGTCAAACGGCGCAACCTGATCCTGTCCCAGATGCGGGCCTACGGTTTTCTCGATGAAACGGCCTACCAAGAGGCCGTCATGGAGACCGTCACCCTCCACATGCGCGACGACGCCAAGTATCCCCACGGCTTTTACGTCGAGCTCGCGATGAAAGAGGCGCGCGACGTCCTCCGCATCGACCAGGAAACGCTGCTTTCAGGGGGCTACCGCATCTACACCTCGCTCGACACCAAGCTACAAGAGCATTGCGAGCAGCTCTTCGCCGACGACACGCTCTTTCCCGCGCCGATCAACGACAAGCGCCCCGAAGCCGCCGTCGTCTTCATCGACCCGCGTTCCTTCCAGATCCAGGCGCTTCTGGGCGGGCGGGAACACCTCGTCAAGCTGGGGCTCAACCGCGCCACCCAAGTGCGCCGCCAGCCGGGCAGCGCGATCAAGCCCCTGATCGTCTACGCGCCTGCCCTCGAACGCTTTGGCTACACGGCCGCCAGCTTCCTGATCGACGAACCGACCGACTTCAACGGCTATTCCCCGCGCAACTTCAACAACAGCTATAACGGCTGGGTGACGGTGCGCAAGGCTGTCACCTCGTCGCTCAACGTACCGGCGGTCAAAGTGCTCTCGGACATCGGCGTATCGACCGGCAAAGCTTTTTGCGAAAGCATCGGCATTACATTCGACGAAAAAGACACCAGCCTCCCGCTCGCGTTGGGCGGCTTCACCTACGGCGTCACACCACTCGAGATCGGCGGCGCCTATACGGCGCTGGCGTCTGGGGGGCTCTACGAAGAACCGCTCTGCGTCCGCAAGATCACGTCGGCCGACGGCAAGGTTCTCTACGAAAACGAACGCACGCCCACGCGCGTCATGAGCGAGGAGAACGCCTTCATCATGACGAGCATCCTTCAGAGCGTCATCACCGACGGCACCGGCCGCCGACTGAACGTCGGCATTCCACTCGCCGGAAAAACCGGCACGACGGGCCTCGTCGAGACGGGCGGCAACAAGGACGCCTGGATGATCGCCTACAACCCCGAGCACGTCGCCGCGCTGTGGATGGGTTTCGATGACACGAATTCGGTCTACAGCCTCCCGTCCGAGGCGACGGGCGGCACCTACCCGGCGGCGCTCTTGGCGCGCGTCTTTGAGCAGCTCTATCCCAACCCCGAAAGCGCCCCCGCTTTCATGCAACCCGACGGCGTCGTCGAAGTGGCGCTCGACGCAGCAAGCCTCAACCAACGCCAGCAGATCCGCCTGTCCAACGCCTTGACCCCCGACTCCCAGGTGGCCGTCGAGTACTTTACCAAGGCCACCGTCCCCAATCGCTCGACCGATTACTGGGTCGTACCCGCGCCGCCGGGTGGTCTGTCGATCGCGCCCTCTCCCTACGGGAAGCCCGAAATCTGCTTTACGCCCGAAGATCGGCTCATGCTCTACCGGCTGTACCGGATGGAAGGGGAGCTTCGCACCGTACTGGGCGAATTCCCGGGCGACAACGGCGAGATCCGATTCACCGACCAGGACACGCTCTACGGCCACACCTACGAGTATTACGTCGTGCCCGTCCACCCCGAGCTTACGATCAGCGGCGAACAGGTCGAAGGCCCGCCCAGCCATTCGGTGCGCTTTACGGTCGAATACCCGTCTCCCGGCATCGCCGCCAACGCGCCCAAGGACGAAAGCCTCGGCGACGCGCAAAGCCGTCTGAGCCCAACGCCTGCGGCGACCTCGTCACCCACGACGTCGCCGCGGCCTTCCGCATCGGCTTCGCCCGCAATGACGAAACAACCGGCCACTTCGACGCCGCCCCCCGCGCCGAGTCCCACGCCGACGCGAAAGCCCACCGCCACGCCAAGCCCTGCGCCGAAAACCGAACCGCCGGACGAGTCGTCCTTGTCGCTCGCACCGGAGGACGCAAACGAGAAGAAAGCGACCACCTCGCCCAAGTCGCCGGACGATGCGGAAGAAGGCGGCGCGTTCAAACTCTATTGACAGCAAGAAAAAAAGTGGTCGTAACGACCACTTTTTTCTTGCCCGCTTCTTTTCGCTATGCGACGCGCCGCGTGATGCGCTTTTCGAACCAGGCGACGCCATAATACATGAGCGCAGCGAGCGCGCACAGGATCACGACGCTCGTCATCACGAGGTCGAGCTTGAAGACCTGCCCGCCATAGACGGCGAGGTAGCCCAGCCCGGCGCGTGAGACGAGGAATTCCCCGACGATCACGCCCACCCAACTCATGCCGACGTTGAGCTTGAGGGTGGCGACGATGGTCGGGATGTTGCTGGGTAGCACGAGTTTGCGCAGGATCTGCGCCTTCGTCGCGCCCAAAGACTGCATGAGCAGTATCTTCTCGGCGCTGACTTCGTTGAAGCCGTTCAGCACGCTCGTGATCGTCACGATCAGCGAGATCAACAGCGCGATCATGACGATGGTTTGCACGCCCGCGCCCAGCCAGACGATCAAGATCGGGCCGAGCGCGATCTTGGGCAGCGCGTTCAGCACGACCATGTAGGGGTCGAGCGTGCGCGCCACCTTCGGACAGCACCAGAGCAGGAGCGCGATCAACACGCCCACGCCCGTTCCGAGCACGAAACCCACGATCGTTTCACCCAGGGTCACGCCGATGTGGCGGAAAAGCTCTCCACCCTTTGAAAGCTGCACGAGGGTCGCGGCGATGCGCGAAGGCGAGCTGAAGATGAAGGCGTCGAGCCAGCCGAGCCGCGTCGACAACTCCCAGAGCGCGATGAATCCCAACAAGATCGCCGCGCGGGAAAGGGCGATCAGGCGATCGACCTGTTGCAGCTCCCGTAAGTAGGCACTGTGTTCGGGGCTGTAGGCAACGCCCGCCGCCTGCATGGCTTCGCTTTTGCGTTTAATCGACATGGACGTCCAACTCCTTCCATATCAGATTAAAGTAATGCTTGAAGCCCTCTGCCTGTCGCCGCTCCAAAGCCGTTGTCCGCGGCAGGTCGATCGCGATCTCGTGCTTGATCACCGCGGGCCGTCTCGAAAACACGAGGATGCGGTCAGCCATGGAGATCGCTTCACCGATGGGTTGGAATCGCTGATCGGAAGGGTACGCGCGGTTCGAACATGCTTGAAGCCATGAAACGAATATATACAGCCCAGTGCGCGAACACATTTTCACTCAATCGTCGTCGTGCTCGTCGTGCTCGTCGCTTTCGCCGTCGTCGCGATCGTCGTCATCGTCATGATCGTCGTCGTCATCGTCGTCGTCAGTCCTGGCCACCCCGTCCGCGGCGGCATGCGCATTGGGCTGGCTGTTTTCGTGCGTTTGTTCGGTTTCGCTGTCGGGATTCGCGCGGAAGCACCCATCGAAAGCGCCGGCGTGCTCCATGCCTTCGATGCGCACATCGTAGACGACGCCGTCTTCGAGTCCGTCGCAGCGGACCGACCATTCGTCGTCCTCCTGCGCGACCAAATCCGTTGGCATCTCCATGCCATCCGGCGCGACGATCGCGACGCGCTCGTTTCCCGTCCATACACCTGTCCGGCTGAATTCGAGCTCCAGAAGCCCATTCCCCTCGTATTCGATCTCTTCGAGCCAAAACGACTGGCCCGAGTTCCAGGTGTTGGACGTATACACCGACTCCAATTGTGCCGACGCGTCCTGACTTAACGCCTGGGTGAGCTCTTTGCGCAGGTTTTCGTAGTCGGCGGTCGAGAGCTTTTGCGCGCGCACGCTGGTCGAAATGCCGCTTTCCGCCATGAGCGCATCGACTTGGCGCAGCAACGCTTTTTCCATCGCCTGCGCTTTGTCGGGTTTCTTCGACGCGACCGTCAGACGGATCCCGTTGCCGCCGGTTTTGAGGTATCCCTCGGATTCAGCTTCCAAGACGATCGCGCGAACGGTTTCGTTTAAGTCCTTCGAAGGGGCGATGGCGGACAAGATCGAAAGCCCGTCCGCGTTGATGCTCTCTGCGGTGATCACCCTTCCATAGCGATTGACGCTGATGCGCACGGCGGGGTTGATCGACACGTCCACATAGCTTTCGACGCTTCGGGTGAGCCAAACGCCGAAGCAAATACCAATGGCGAGGCAGGCGGCCACAGCCGATGCCGCGCGGAAGAAGCGGGGGGGATGCTTCGCGCGGCCTTCTTCGAGGGCGCTCTCGTCGAGCTCCATGCCGACCGCCCAAGCCTCTCGCGCAGGCAGGGAACGGAACGCCCCCTCCTGATCGATGACGACGGCCTTCCCTTCATCGATTTCCAAGATCACAAAGCGCATCTGCCGTCCTCCTTTCAGCGTTGTAGCGGTACGTATTGGGACAAAAGCGGATAGTCGCCGGAATGAATCGTGATGGCGGCGACGAGGTAACGGCGGTGTTTTTCGAGGTTTTTGACGGTGCACCCGCATCTTTTGGCGAGCTCTTTCAGCGGCACGCGCCCCTGACGGATGCTCTCGGCGAGGATGGGGTTGGCGACGGCTTCCGAGATCGCCCGGCGGCAGGTGTCGCGGCTTCGTTCCTGGCGCGGCGACGACTCCGCCAAGAGCGCAAAGCTGATGTCGTGTTGCTTCAACGCGGCGTCGAGACGCCGGATCTCCTCGCGGCGATCGTCTTGTTCGCGCGCTGCGTCGTGGCTTCGCATCGAAGCAGCATCGATCAGGTAGTCGCGCTTTTCCGGCGCGATGTCGTCGAGCAGCACGTCGCGCCTCCCTTCTTTGCGACGGTAGTCGGCCATGCGGCGCGTGATGACAAGGCGCGCAAAGCTGAGACAGGAACCTTTGTCTGAGCGATACGCCTGCACCGCTTCGCAGAACGCCAATAGGCCGAGCTGCATCGCCTCGTCGTCCGGCCGCCCGACCGACGCGATCACACGCGTCGCGACGAAGGGTGTGTAGGCCCGAAGCAGGCTGTCCAGCTCCTCCCGGTCGCTCTGCGCCGAAATGGCGCGCTCGTCGAGTGTCGCCACGATGCACCTCCCCAAGACCGCGTTTGATTCTCATATCCAACACATCCATTATAGCAAAGAGACGGCATCAACAGCCGCCTCGTTTGCAAAAGTCGCATGGGATGCGTTGCGCGACCGTTCGATCAGTCGTCTTGGCGATAGTGTACGCCGTTTTTCCCTTGGTGTGCCTCTAGCCCAACCGTCGTCTTGAAGAGGCCCGAAACGCTCGCGAAGGCCTTCTTCGATCCACGCAGCCGCACACCGGTGATCGTCACATGGTATTCGGCGTCCTCCTTCAGACCCTTGACCGTCAGGCGGCAATCGTCGTCGTCTTTACGCGAGAGGGTCGCCGGATAGCTTTTCCCGTCGGAATCCTTGACGGTAGCCTTGGCGTCTTTGCTCCAGTTGACATCGTCTTCGAGTTCGACGCTGATCACGCCTTTGCCGCGGTAGCTGATCTCGTCGATCGCGAGGACGTTGGCTGCATAGGCCGGAATCGATGCAAGACCGAGCAAGATGGCCGTGAGGGCCGCTGCGAATTTCATGCTTTTCATGGTTTTCCTCCTGTTTTCTGATGGCTTTTGTGTCTACACCTTATCATTCGCAGCCCAACCGATCGATACGGGGGTCTTTTCAAAATTGCGCCGAAAATTTTTTCCACCGATCGGCCGCAAACGAAACAGCGTGCCGTTCGTTTGCGTCGATCGGCACGCTGTTTTTGTTTCGATTCATCATGCGAATCAGGTGTTACGAACCGCAGCGTGTCGGCCGTTTTGTTGCAGCGGGCGATTATCAATGCGAATCAAGGGTTACGAACCTAACGTATCGCAAGGCCGTTTGGCTGCAACGGGCGATTGATAATGCGAATCAAGGGTTACCAACCTAACGTATCGCGAGGCTGCTTTGCTGCAACGGGCGATTGATAATGCGAATCAAGGGTTGGAACCCGCCACCCAAAAACAGGTTATCAAATCCGCTGTCGAAACGAGTTGGGGTTTCCCAAGCGGGCGATTGGTAATCGCCCCTACATCCCGATAGCCTTGTTTGTGCGCCTGTAGGGGCGATTATCAATCGCCCGCTGCAACAGAATGGCCTTTCGACACGTTGCGGATTGTAACGCTTGATTCGCATTATCAATCGCCCGCTTGGGAACCCCCAACTCGTTTCGACAGCGGATTTGATAACCTGTTTTCGGGTGGCGGGTTCCAACCCTTGATTCGCATTCATAATCGCCCCTACAGGCGCACAAACAAAGTTATTGGGATGTAGGGGCGATTACCAATCGCCCGCGTACCATAAGGATCATCCCATTTTTGCCTGAACAAAGTTCAACCCTTGATTGGCGTTGATAATCGCCCGTTGCAGCAAAACGGCCTCGCAACACGTTGCGCTTCGTAATACTTAATCACAATAAAAATCAAATCGAATCTTCCGCTTTTGACGCATGCTTCGTTTCAAAACGCGCAAGATAAACTCAGCTTTGCCGCAGGGCGGCACGGAGGTGAAAACGTGCGCACATACTTCTTTTACGCGTTGACCTTTGGCATCGCGAGCGCATTGTTGCTGACGGGCTGCGGCAAGGCGGACAGCCGACCCCAACCGCGCAACAATGCCACTCTCGTATTTCACCAGCACGATGAAAAAGGCAGATCGATCTAATTGCTCTACGTCTACGTCAAAAAAACGCTCCGCCTGCCCGAGGGCTCGCCGGTGACGCTTAGCCAGGTGGCCGAGATCTACCAGGACGACGGCAGCGGAACGGCGAAATGGGATGCCCTCGGCCTCGGCACCGTCGGTAAAGACGTGATGCTGATCACCTGCGTCGACCTCTACAAAGCGATCGCCCTCGACGCCAACAGCATCAGCATCGTCGGCGCGGACGCCTGCTGTGTCAGCCCCGAAGTGCCGCTTGCCAAGGGCTTTCAGCTCTTCTGGAAAGTCGCCCTCATCAGCTTGATCCTCTTTGCGGGTGCGGGCTTGACGATCATGAACTACCACAGCGACGTCCACATGCAGGGCGTTCACGAAACGCTCGCCGAAATCCTGACGGGCAGCCAACTCATCGCGCCGTGGATCAGCGTCATGTACTGTGTCGGCGTCGCGGGGGGCGTCCTGTTTTTCTCGAACCTCATCCCCGGCAAGCACCGGCCGCCGTCGATCTTCGACATCGAACAATTCGAGATGGAGACGCAAACCGAAAACTACGAGCGCTACAACGCCGAAAAGGGGAAATAGTCCCGTCCGAAGACCGGCCGGATCGAAGCCGGATCGATTTCCGGACGGGCCGAACGATCGGATGACAGGGGTGGGTGTGACTTGGGAAGCAAGGCGCTTGGTTTGGCGCTCGGCCTCGTGCACGGCATCGCGACGAGCGCTTCCGTCGTCGTGTTTTTGAGCATACTCGGCATCGTTCCGCAGCTCGCCGTCGTCACGAACACGACTCGGCAGCGAAATGTCTACGGTTTGGCGCTCGGCTTGGGCGCCGTGACGTTCGCGATGGCCGACCTGCTCGATTTCCGGCTGTCACTCGGCGCTTTCAGACTACCCGCGATGGCGTTCGTGCTTTTGCTTTGGGGGCTTTTTACGGGCATCTTGCTGTCGGCGCTCGCCGAGGTTTTTGACATCTTCCCCGCCTTTACGGGCAAGCTCGGCATACGCGACGGCTTGAAGATCTTGATCCTCGCGCTCGCACTCGGCAAGATGGCGGGTGCCGCCGTTTCGCTTTTTACGCCCTACTTTCCCTCATAAAAAGATCGCAATCTGTGCATACTGTTCGTATACGGCAGACGACGAACCGTTGCGAACAGGAGGCGAAGCCCATGACAGACAGCAATCGCAGCCCGGGACGCAGGCTCGATCGGGTCATCAAGATCGATTGCCCGCAAGCCTGCGAAGAGCGCGAGACGCGTTACGCGCCCTACCGCGAGCGCATCCGCGCGGAGGATGAGAGAGAATGCCTCTAGTGGCATCCTCGTCACACCCCTCAGAAACGCCGCCTTAATTTGCGTCGCGGAGCGCGCGAGTACCACACAAAAAGCCCCCTTCCTGTTCGGACGGGGGCTTTTCTTGCTGCGAAGCGTTCGGGCGTGGGATGCATCTGTTCCGAACGACGGACATCCGATCCTGCTTGTTTCGCCGCATTTGGCTCAAAAGCGCGCCATGATCTTGTTGATCTCGTACAGCCGCGCTTCGAAAGTCTTGGGCACGTCGATCGCCTCGGACAGATCCATGTCGAACACCTTGTTGTGCTTGATGCCAATGGCGCGGTTCAGCGAGCCGTCGAGCAGCAAGCGCACGGCGAAATCGCCCATCTCGGTGGCGAGCACGCGATCGAAGAGCGACGGGTTGCCGCCGCGCTGGATGTAGCCGAGCACAATCGGCTTGATGTCGATGTCGCTGTGGGCGCGGACGTACTCGCAAAAATCGGCCGCGCCGCCCGCGCCTTCGGCGATCAACACGATCGAAGTCAGGCGTCCACGCAGCTTTTGCGACACGAGCGCCGCGCAAGCCGCCTCATAGCCGTCGCCGCTCTCCTCGGGAACCAAGACGAAGTCCGCGCCGCCCGCGATGCCGGCCCGCAAAGCGATGTCGCCGCAGGCACGGCCCATGACTTCGATCGCGCCGACGCGGTCGTGCGAACGCATGGTGTCGCGGATCTTGTAGATCTCGCTCATGACGGAGTTGGCCGCCGTGTCGAAGCCGATCGAAAAGTCGCTATAGCCGAGGTCGTTGTCGATCGTGCCGGGAATGCACGCGACCGGAATGCCCTTGTCGGCCAAAAGCTTGGCGCCCTTGAACGACCCGTCCCCCCCGACGATCACGACGCCCTCGATGCTAAACGCCTGCAGCACCTTGATCGCGTGCGCACAGCCTTCTTCGGTGCGAAAAATCTCGGAGCGCGCCGTCCGCAATACCGTGCCTCCCTTGTGGATGATGTTTTCGACGTCGGCATGCGTCAACTGCTGGATCCGCCCGTCCATCAGCCCTTGGTAACCGTGGTAGATGCCCATCACGTCGAGGCCGAGAAAGTCGCCCGTCTTGAACACCGACCGG
>JAVBLF010000103.1:0-22224 GCA_031553675.1 Eubacteriales bacterium
CCGTATTCGCCGGACTTGAACCCGATAGAAAAGTTTTGGGCGAATCTGAAAAAATGGCTCGCTAAACATGTGGTCGCCTTCACTTCTTTGCAGAAGGCCATTCTGGACTATTCTGTTCGGTTTTTATGTTAAACGACTATACCTCACCGCTGATGGACAAAGCAGGCGAATCGGATCCAACAGCGGGAAAGCACTTGATTGCCAGGATTCGTTCATGCTATATTCAGTATAGACAGCAACCGCATATTCCACTTTTCTTTGTCACCGGATGAAGATGTTAAGGGTGTCTGACTTTGGACCGTAGGTTTTAAAGGTACAAAGTGAGGCGTTTTTTTTGGACGAAGGAGGAATTTATGTCGAACGTGCTAGTATTGTCGCAAAAAGACATCGAAGCGGTGTTGACCATGGACATGGCGCTGCGAGCCGTCGAGGAGGCGTACCGGCAAAAATCCGCCGGCAGCGCCTGCCTTTTCCCCATGGTCTTCCACGAATTTGACCCCGGCAAGGCCGACATGGACATCAAATCGGGGCATTTGGCCGGGAGCGGCATCTATGGCCTTAAGCTGGTGTCCTGGTATGGGGGCAATCCCGGAAAGGGCCTCCCCGCCCTCTTCGGTACCACTCTGCTTTTCGACGATCGGACGGGAGAGCCTTTGGCGCTTCTGAACGCCGGAGGCATCACCGGAATGCGCACCGGGGCGGCGGGAGCCATCGGAGCCAAAACGCTGGCACGCCCCGATTCGGAAACTCTGCTGATGGTGGGAACCGGTGAGCAGGCTCCCTACCAGATCGCGGCCACCCTTTTGGCGATGCCCGGCGTGAAGCGCGTTTTGCTGCACAACCCGCGCAACCCATCCCACACGGCGATGCGTCTTCCCGCCTTGCAGGCGGAGGTGGAACCGATCCTGGCGGGAGCGGCTTATGCCGGAACTTATCAGATGGAAGTAAGGGAGGATCTCGCCGGCGCCACGGCGGAAAGCGATGTGATCATCACCGCCACGCCCGCCCGAAGCCCGCTGATCCGCGCGGAATGGCTGCGGCCCGGCACCCACATCAGTTGTGTCGGCGCCGACATGAGCGGTAAGCAGGAGTTGGACGGCCAAATTTTGCAGAGGGCGCGGGTCTACGCCGATGACATCGCCCAGTCGGTTTCGGTCGGGGAATGCGAAATGCCCATCAAACAGGGGCTCATCGCAGAAAGCCACATTCGCGGGGAAATTGGGGCAGTAATCGGCGGTGCGCTGGAAGGCCGGACCGATGCGGAACAGATCACGGTATTCGACTCCACCGGCATCGCGTTGCAGGATCTGATCGTCTCGAAACAATTGGTAGATCTCGCCCGGGAACGCGGCGTCGGCATCGCGGTTACGCTGTAACGAGGAGGAAACGAAGGATGAAAATCGAAGCCTTTCAGGTCGAAGAGTGGATGAATGCCTACGAAACGAAAGCGACCTACAACATCGCAGAAACCTGCGTGGATTCCATCTCCCTGAACGAGTTGTTTCGGGTCGTCGGCGCCAATCCGTCGGAGTTCTGGGAGCGGTTTTCCGCGCGTCGTCTCACCTACGGCGACATCGTGGGCAAAGCCGAGTTCTTGCAGGGGGTTTGCTCCCTCTACCAAACCCTGTCGGAGGGGCAGATCATCCCTACCCACGGGGCGGCGGGGGCCAATCACCTCCTCGTTTCCGCGCTGGTGGAGTCGGGGGATCACGTCGTTTCTGTGATGCCCACCTACCAGCAGCTCTACGCCATCCCCCGTGCGCTGGAAGCGCGTGTGGACATCCTGCATCTGCGAAAAGAGGACGGCTATTTGCCCGATTTGGATGCCCTCCGAAGCATGGTCACGGAACAGACCAAACTGATCTGCATCAATAACCCCAACAACCCCACCGGCGCGCTGATGAAGGGCGACATGCTGCGGGAGATCGTGGAGATCGCGCGGGCATGCGGGGCCTATCTGCACTGCGACGAGGTGTATCGCCACCTGAACCAGGATGACATCTACGTCGAATCCATCGCCGATCTTTACGAAAAGGGAATCAGCACCAGCAGCATGTCCAAGGTGTTTTCGCTGGCGGGACTCCGCATCGGCTGGATCGCGACCCAGGATGCCGCCGCGCGCACAGCCTGTCTCTCCCATCGGGATTACTGCCACATCAGCAGCGGTCTCTTTGACGAAGAGGTGTCGGCCATCGCGCTGGCCAATGCCGGCGAACTCCTGGCGAGAAACCGGACGCTCATCCGCGAGAACCTCCTCGTTTTGGATGCGTGGGTCGCCCAGGAACCGCACATTTCCTACGTGCGCCCCGAGGCAGGCACCACCGCCCTGCTGGAATACGACTTTGACATGGATTCCTTCGCCTTCTGCACCCGTCTGCTGGAGGAACATGGCGCCCTTTTGACGCCAGGAGACTGCTTCGAGCAGCCCCGCAGCGCTCGCATCGGCTACGCATGCAAAACCGAGGAACTGACACAAGGGCTTGAGGCGCTGCATCACTTCCTTCAGTCGCTCTGAGCCGCGTTGCGTGCCGTTTGATCTCCACGATCGCAACCGCGCATCCATGAACCCCCCAAGCATCCCGACTTGAAGCGCAGCGCATCAAAAACCCCTTGTGCGGCCACAAGGGGTTTTCGTTTGCTGCGACCCAATCGATTTTGCTTATTCGCGCCGAACGAGCAGCGCGCGCCCATCCAGCGTATCCAGACGGCCAGGCTCCAAGCCAACGTGAAAAAGACCGCCCCCAGCGCCAACATGTGCGAACGCGGCACCCGATTCCGCGCCATCGTCGCATCGATGGCATCCATGCCACAAATTTCCTTTTTCATATTCGTTTTAGCCGGTCCAGGTGCCACACAATGCTCTTGTGGTGGAAGGCCCCACGATCCCATCGGTTTCAAGCCCATTGGCTTTTTGGAATTTTCGCACCATTGCGTAACACTCTTTCCCGTACGAGCCGTCGATGCCGTATTTTACGAGCGGATACCCCATATTGGTCAGCGCGGACTGGACGTTTTTCACATCCTGCCCCTTCATGAGCGGTGTCGTGTAGCGCAGATAGCGCCCCAGCGTGAAGGGTTTGTCACGATCGGTATCGGTGTTCACAACGAAATTGATGAAGTGGGGTTTGCCCCAATGCGTCCATCTGCCCGATCGGAGCGCGGTTTCAACGACGCCGTAGGCAGAGTCCTTGCTCTCAATCACCCGATCATCGAGGTCGTAGACGCCAACGTGAACCATGCGGTTGTTGGACGACGATTTGCGAAACAGCAAATATCCTTGCTGCCGGGGGAAGGAGCTCATGCTTCCTTTTTCGACGGACTTGTTGTAGAAGTCATGCGCCGTGAGGTTGATCCCGCTGTATGCCTCCAAAAGTCCGGAGCAGTCGCAAACATGGTGGTTTCGCCACCTGCGCCATTGCGTTCCAAAATAGTAATCGCGGTTGTACTTCGACGTTCGATATCGGTTGTAAAGGTATTCGCGTTCGTACTCGTCGTAGAATTCGCCGCGTCCGCCCCATACATACCCCCAATCTTCCGCCAGCGCCGTGTTGTTCAAAAAATGCGAAAAATCAACCGATGTGCGTTGCAAGTGGATGTTGCCGCGCGGTTCGTCGGTGTCGTCCAGCTCTTCCGCGTCGCCTGTGCCGATCCAATTGAGCATCAGGTTGATATCGGCAACACTTTCGTCTACCATTTCACCGACGCGCCGAATGTTTCCAAGCGCATCGGTAAATGTTTTAGATATCATAACTATCATTTTGTATTCCTCATTCTCTGTCCATTTCGAGGTCTGCCTCCTCATGAGTAGTAGCATTCTATGCCCGCGTATGCATAATTGCGCATAGATGAACGAGGTCCATTCGATTTTTGTCAAAGGCTTTCGGACAAAGAATCGGCCTGTATGTCCTTGCGGTCCGGCAAATCGAGGTATGCTTGCGTCACGCTAGCACCAAAGCAAAGAACTCCCCATGGGGGAGTTCTCGGTTTTTTGTTCTGATCGCGAACGAATCACAGCGCCGAAGCCGCTATACTGTGTGTACAAACCTTTCGCGTGCCTGTTCCCAAGCGTCTCGATCCTGTGGTTCGTAGTCCTGCAATTCGGACGAAGCTTTGACGATCCCGCGCATTTCATCGATATCGCGGATCCATCCCTTGCCGTATGCCTGCACGAGCAGATTGCCCATGGCCGTTCCTTCCGATGGACCGGCGAGCACCTTCACGCCGAGCGCATTGGCGCTAAACTGGTTCAGAAGGGCGTTCTTGCTTCCTCCGCCGATGATGTGCAATGTGCGAATCTGCTTCCCGCTCACCTCTGCGATCTTGTCAAACACCACGCGGTATTTCAGCGCCAGCGATTCATAGACAATCCGCGAGAGGGTCGCGACGTCATCGACAGCGACTTCGTTTTGCCCCGTTCTCGCAATGAAATCGCAGACGGCGCGCGGCATGTCAGACGGGTGAAAAAAGGTCGGATCGTCGGGGTCGATGAAGGCCGCAAAGGGTTCGGCCCGTTTCGCCATCTCGACGATGTCCTCATAGCCAAGTTCCGGATTCGTCTGATTCCATTGCGCTTTGCATTGCTGTATGATCCACAAGCCCATGATGTTTTTGAGAAAGAGTGTCTGGCCCAAAATGCCGCCGGAGTTGGAGGCATTCATGGCAAAGCTCTTGTCGTTGATGATGGGCGCAGGGATCTCGATGCCCGCCAACGACCACGTTCCGCTGCTGATGTACGCCCAATCCTTCCCCTGCGCCGGAATGGCGACCACAGCGCTGGCGGTGTCGTGCACAGCGGGGGCAACCAAGTCGATCCCACGGCGTAGCCCGACTTCGTCGGCGATGTCGTCCCGCAGGCATCCAATTTTGTCGCCCGCGAAGGATATTTTGGTTTCGAACAAGGGAAGACAAAACGTCTCGGCGACTTCCGCGGACCAGGCCCGCTTGTGGATATCCACCATTTGGGTAATGGACGCCACCGTATACTCGGTGGATAATTCCGCGCCGAGCATGTAGTGCAGCGCGTCTGCGATGAAGAGGATGTCCTTCGCCCTTTCGTGGGATTTGTCGCCGCTTCGTTGGGCGCCCACGAACTGGTTCAGGGTGTTGCACTCGAGAAACTGGGTGCCGCTCAATTCATAGATCTTGCGTTTCCCCATGCGTTCTTCCAGCAGTTCGCCGGTGCCCAGGGTTCTGTCGTCGCGGTAGCTGAAGGGAAGGCCCATCAATCGGCCGTTCTCGTCCAACAACGCGTAGTCGAGCGCCCACGAATCGATGCCGATGGAATCGAGTTCGCTTCCGAATTTTGATTGGTATGCGCGGAGTCCCTCGATGATTTTCTGGTAGAACAGGTAGATGTTCCAATGCAGCTCGCCGCAGATCGCCAAACCCCGCGTGGGGAAACGGCAGAGCTCCTCGAGCTTCATCACGCCGTTTTCCAGTATGCCCGCGACGCACCTGCCGCTTTCCGCGCCTAAGTCCACCGCAAAATGCTTGCTCATCGGATCACACCATTTCCGCCGTTGTTTTCAACAGCTCGACATCCAGCGGATAGTTCCCCAATTCTTTGGCTGCCTCGAGCATCGTTTTATAGTTTTCCGGGGATATCCCGCTGTGTATGGAGTTCGAAGAGGACAGGATCAAGCCGCCATGGAGGCCGCCTTCCAGGATACACCGCGCGACTTCGCGCCGGACGTCCTGCGGCGTTTTGTTGACGAGGGTTTCCACGCAGTCGATGTTCCCTTTGAGCGCGATGGTGTTTCCGTACGTAGCGCGCAGCTCTTTCATGAACATGTTTCCGCGTTCATCGATAGGGTCGAGGCAATCGATTCCTGTATCCAGCAAATCCTGTAGGATGAGGCGCAGATCGCCGTCGCTGTGCTTGATGACTTTCAGCCCCAGTTTTTTGGCATGCGCCACCAGCCTCGAGAATTCGGGCAGGATTTGCTGTCGAAACATCGCGGGCGACATGAGCAGCCCCAAATTCGTAGCCAGGTCGTCCCCGATCACGATGACCTCAACACCGATGTCCACCAGGTTTTCGCAAATGCGCATGGAATAGTCCACGCTCATTTTCATCAGGTTTTGCACGACCTCGGGTTCGACATGCAGGCCGCAGAGGAAGTTTTCATACCCCATCAGATCGCGGGGCTGCGACACCGCATCGCGCACGCGCGCGACGACGCACCTTTCGTCCCCAAAGCGCTTGATCGCCGCCTTGATCTTGTCAAAGCGGTATTCCGCGTCAGGATCGGGCATCTCGTAGCCTTCCAGATCCGATTCGTCTGCAATGCGCGTATTGACGGGGTTGGGATATTCGTCGTAAGTCACCCGCTTGACGCCCCACTCGTCGACGATGTGGCGGTCATCAAAGGGCTGATTTTTGGAGTCCAGGCCGACGGCAACCCCGTCGAGGTCAAAGGCTTCGACGAAATCGAGATCGCTTTCGCTTCCGCACATCTGCCGGATCACCTTGGGGCTGAACACCCATTCCATGGTGGGTACGCGGTCGGGCGTGGCTCTGTTCAGAACCGTGAGGATTCTCTCTTTTCCGGTCATTAGCACCCACCTCCCAAAGTCAGAATCCCCTCTCCTCTTTCCTTGACGATCTTTTCCATGTAGCCGCTGCTCCGGAAATTGCGCAGGGGGTCGACGTCGCTCAAGCCCATCTCAAGGCGTGCCTGCGCGATCAAGGGCTCCACATCCGTGTAGAAGGCATCCATCAGGATCTGGTTACTGCCCACGATGTCGTTTTCCCGCTGTGCCGCCTTCAATGCGTTTCGATCGACGATCAGAGCGTGCGCAAACGCCCGCTGTATGTTCATGACGGAATAGATGATCCCCTCGAGGCTGTTTTCGATGTTGTGCGACTGATCGAGCATGTAGCAGATCGGGCCGCCCACACCTTGCGCTTCCGCCCCCACGATCTCGTTGAAGATCAGGAAGATGCCGAGCGGATCCACGGTGCCCAGAATGAGATCGTCGTCGCAATAGCGTCTGTTGTTGAAATGGAAAGCACCGAGTTTCCCTTCGTCCAGCAGCGTAGCGATGATCTGCTCGACATTGACGCCCGGCAGGTGGTGCCCCATATCGACGAGGACTTTTGCCCTTTCGCCGAGCTTGTTGCACATCAGAAGGGATGCGCCCCAATCCTGCACGTCGGTTGTATAGAAAAACGGCTCAAACGGCTTGTATTCCAGTACCATGTTCATGTCGGCGTCCAACGCGTCGTAAAGCGCCTTGAGTCCGTCGTATAGCCTGTGCTTGCGTTCGCGCAGGTCGTCCTGCCCGGGGTAGTTTGTGCCGTCCGCCACCCACATGCCGATCGTTTTGGAACCCATCTCGCGCGCGATGCGTACACATTCGCGGAAATGGGCTTTGGTCTCTTCCCGCACGCTTTCGATGGGCGAGCAGATCGAGCCAAAGCGGAAACTCTGCCCGCTAAAGGTGTTGGGGTGAAGCGTGCCGATGCGCATCCCTTTTTCCCGCGCGTATTGGCTGACCGGCGCATACTGTCCGTCGTCCGTCTTGTCCCAGCAGACGTGGCTGGCCATCACGGGCGTGACGCCCAGACAGCGCTGAATCTCCGCGCAATCGTCGATCTTGTCCCAAACGGTCACGGCTGCGCCTTTGTCCCGAAAGGTGCCGTAGCGCGTTCCCGAATTGCCCACTGCCCAGGAGGGCAACTCGATCACGATCTCCTTGATGCGTTTCAGGACATCCTGCGCGTCGATGCCTTTTTGGTTGAGTTTGTCACACAGGATATTGAATTCTTCTTTGCAGTGTTCCATGGCCTCTCCTTATTGGTATCTGGCCCGCTTGACCGCGTCGATGAAGGCTTCTACGTTTTCCCACGGCACTTCGGGCTCCAGGATGTGCGATGGCGCAATCAGAAGGCTGCCGTTTCGGCCCAGCGTTTCCTGGACGTAACGCACCTTGGCCCGCACGTCCTCCGGGCTGCCAAATGGCATGGTCGATTGTGTCCCGATGCCGCCCCAGAAGGCGATTTTGTCGCCATAGCGCTCGAACAGCAGTTCAAGATCGTTGCACTCGGGTTGGCAGGGGTTCAGGATATCGATGCCGATATCGACCAAGTTCTGCGCAAAATCCTCCACCTTGCCATCGTTGTGGATGAAATACAACACATCGGGATTGATCGCTTTGCCCGCGTCCACGATGCGCTTCGTTCTGTCTTTCAAAAACGTCTCAT
Source organism: Eubacteriales bacterium (assembly GCA_031553675.1). Lineage (GTDB taxonomy): Bacteria > Bacillota > Clostridia > Christensenellales > CALWSW01 > JAVBLF01. Next base: position 8,207 of record JAVBLF010000103.1, read on the forward strand.
ACGTCGCCTGGCTCATCATCGGGCCGCGCTGGGTGGCCACGTCGTCGCCGAGCCGTATGATATCGACGCCCGCCGCCGCATACATCTCCGCCTGCCGAACGCGAAGCTGCGCCAGCTTTTCGCAAATCGCGTGCGCGACCTCCTGGTTGACGTAAAAATCGACCAACAGTTCTTCCATGCCGCGGAGCAGCCACGCCGTTTCAAAGATCGTCTGGTAGAGTTCGCCGACGACGGCGTATCCGCGATCTTGGTAGGCTTTCACTTTTTGGGCCATGCCTTCGAAGCGGTAGTCCGCGTCGACGTCCGGCCACTCGTAATCGTAAACATCCTGCGCCGTCTCACATTTCGCCAGCGGATGATAGGTGTATTCCAGAAAATGTTCTTCCGAACCCGGGATCGCGCCCACACCCCATTCGTCAAATGTGGCGTTGTCGGCCACTTCGTCGAAGTATTTCGCAAAGTCAGTCGTTTTCTTCGTCGGGCACAGGTTCACCGAGCGGATGTCGAAATCGAAGTATTCGTCCACATCCAGCGTGCTCCCTGTCTTTTCGCGGTAGACCTCCATCAAACGCGGCGTAAAGGCGCCCCAGCTGATTTCAAACGGCACTTGATCCGGTTTGCCCTCTCTCCGCATGGCCTTCAATACTCGTTCGCGAGAAGTCATTCCCTATCTCCCTTCGCATCGTGGCTCGTACTGTGTACCGCCCTTCACCTATGCCGACAAAGGGCGGCATCCAGCCCATTTCATCCGTGGATATACGCGTGAAATGTTCGCGTTGCGGGTTGGTTTAGAAGTTGTAATCCTTCACGTTTTCCGCCGTGAGTTTCAGCGGCGGGCCCGCGCTGATCAGGTTCTTATCGCCCACGGCAATGTCGCCGTATTCCGGGGACTTGAACACTTCGCCGGGCGCCAGTTTGAACGCGCCGGTCGCGACGGCCACCGCGATTTCGCCCGAGACTTTGCCCGTCCGTTTCGTATCCCAGAGGAAGGCGCTCTTCATGGTTCCGTTCGCCAAGTAGTCCGCGCACTGGTTGGGCGTGCCGGTGCCGTTGACGATGATCGCGCCGCTCTTGCCCGCGTTTTCGACCGCCTGCGCCGCCGCGATGATCGCCACGCTCGTCGGAGCCATGATGCCCTTCAGTTCCGGATACTTCTGGATTGCGGATTCCGCTTCGGTGAGGCTCTTGGTCGCCTCGTCGTTGCCGTAGAGCACTTCGAGCAGTTTCATGTTGGCGTATTTCGTGGGATCGCCTTCCATCACTTTCTTGTAGAACGAGATCTGGTTTTCCTGGAAGGGCGTGCCGGTTTTGGAGCTCAGCACGACGAATTCGCCCGCATAGCCCATTTCTTCCGCAAACGCTTCAAACGACTGCACCGCGAGATCGTCGTAGTTGGAGGACATCACGGCGCCGTCTCGCCGATCCTCGTTTCCCGAGATGTCGTCGTTCACGCAAAGCACGATCACGCCGGCTTCCTTGGCCTTGTCAAAGGTCGCGCAAAGGGCGTCCGCGTCGCTGGGAGAGATGCAAATGACATCGACGCCATCCTGCACAGCCGCTTCGATCAGCGGGATTTGCGCCGTGGCGTCCGAGGTGTCGGGGGCCGTCTCTTGGAAGGTCGCTCCCTGCGCTTCCACGGATTCTTTCATGCCCGCGATGATCGGATCGAAGTAGGGGATGCCCTTCGTCAGGCAGATGTAGCGCACGACGACGTCCTTTGCCTCTTTGCCGGTCGCCTCCACCGCTTGGGTGGCCTCGGCAGCGGCCTCGGTCGCCTTGGGTGCTTCGGTTGCGGCGGCTTCTTCTGCCGCTTTTTGGGATTCGACATTCTCCTTTGTCGAACACGCAGAGAAGAACATGGAAACGACCAACAATGCCACCAGAATTTTCTTTTTCATTGTCTTTCCTCCTCTTGTTTCAGTGACGTTCGCGTGTTGCCTGCCCATTTCGCGTCGAGTGCGATGCGAAGCGGGCGCTTACAGAGATAGTGCCTTGTATGCGTACTTTTTGGATAGCCCTTCCATCCACTGCGACATGATGATGATCACGATCAGCAACACGCCCAGTATCGCCATTTGCGCGTAATTGCTCAAGAGGGCCAAACGCATTCCCGTCCGGATGAATACGATGATGAAAAACGCGAGCACCGTACCGAGGATGCTTGCATTGCCTCCGACGAACGCCGTCCCGCCCAAAAGCACCATGGTAATCACGTCCATTTGGCCGTTCGCGCCGATGGTATACTTCGCCATCTGCAAGCGCGACATGGTCATCAGCGCCGCGATCGCACAAAACAGCCCCTGTACACAAAAGAGCGTACACACCGTTTTGTTCACATTGATCCCCGAATAAAACGCCACCTCCTTATTCAGGCCAATCGTACTGATCACCCGTCCTGCATAGGTGAACTTGTAAATCAGGCCGAACGCAACCGCCATAACGAGAAACGCGACGATGGGCAGTGGAATCAAGCCAAACACCATTTTTTGATCGATGCTGTTGAACCAGCGGGGGAAACCACTGATCCCGCGATCCCCCACCAAGACCTGCGCCAAACCGTTGTAAATCGACATGGTACCGATGGTCAATATCAGCGAGGGTAACTTGGTGATGACGACCAGCAATCCATTGATCAGCCCCAGGCCGATTCCCAGGCAGACGCCCAGAACGATGGCGATCTCCATCGACACGCCGCAGCTGTCGTACATGACCGCCACAAAGCAGGCAACCAGACTCAACGCGCCCGCGATCGAAAGGTCGATCTCGCCCACGGTCATCAGGAAGGTGAAGGGCAGCGCAATCATGGCGAGCTCGACGTAGAGCGACGCCGAACCCAGCAGAAATTTCGCATCCAGGAAGTTCCGAGAGAGCACGACGCCCACCAGAATGCTCAACACCATGAATATCAGTACGTTGAGTTCCGGCCTAATCAGTTTTCGAAACGCGATTTTGTTCATCACTAGGCCTCCTGTGCGACGATTCTCTTGTTCATACGCTTTTTGATCATACCGTCCATGATCACCGACACGACGATGATCGTTCCATAGATCGCCTCTTGCCAGTAGCCCGATATCCCCAGGATCGTGATCGCATTGTTGATCACCCCCAGCAAGATACATCCCAGAACCGTGCCCAGCGCGGTTCCGATGCCGCCGTTCATGCTCGTTCCGCCGATCACGACCGCGGCGATCGCGGTAAATTCCGACCCCTTTCCGGCCGCGCCGGGGTCAAGGTAGCCGATGCGCGACATGTACACGATTCCGGCCAATCCGGCGAGGGCGCCGGCCAGTGTGAAAACAAAAAGTGTGATGTTCTGCGTCGAAATGCCTTTGAGCTTAGCCGCCATCGGGTTGGCTCCCACGGCGTATATCTCTCGGCCGAGCCGGAAACGCCGGAGGAAAACCGCGACCAATACCGCCAGCACGACGGCGATGATGACCGTGTACGGTATGCCGACCACAGACGCGCCCGACTGCGACATCTTGACCAAAGACTTGGGCAGCAGGGAATTGTCGATCTGCTTGCCGCCGAGGATGAAAATCACGCCCCGATAGATGTTCATCGTGCCCAGCGTCACGATCACGGATGGAATCGCATACTTCGTGACGATCAAGCCGTTGATCGCCCCCAGCACCGCTCCAATGGCCATCGCGATCAAAAAGGCGAAAAGCAGCGGAAATTCTTTGTTATGCACGAAGATCATTCCCACGGCATAGGACGAGGCGGCCAGTATGGAACCGAGCGAAATGTCGACGTTGCGACTGATGATCTCCACCATTTCGCCCAATGCCACGATGAGCAAAAAGGGTACGAACAGCAGAATGTTGATCACGGATTCAAAGGAGAAAAAACGTGGTTCCGCGAGGCATACGCTGAAATACACGACGGCGATCATAAGCAATACGCCCATCTCACGCATGATGCCTTTGCCTTTATGCCTCTTTACATCCATATTCATGCGCCCCCATATGATCGTGTGCAGCCGAAAGTATCCGCATTTCCGTCATGTCCTCTTTGCCCAGGATTCCCGTCTGGTTCCCTTCGTACATGACCATCACTCTGTCACTCAGCGCAATGATTTCGCTCAATTCGGAGGAGATCATGATGATGCACTTTCCGCTTGCCGCCATCTTTTTGATGATTTTATAAAATTCCGCTTTGGCGCCGACATCGATCCCCCGCGTGGGTTCGTCGAGAATCAGTATTTCGGGCTCGGTCGCAACCCACTTTGCCAGGCTCACTTTCTGTTGGTTCCCGCCCGAAAGGTCGCCCGCATTTTGGTTCACATCGGTGCATTTGGTCTTGAGTTCCTGCGCCAGCGCGTGTGAGATTTCGGTTTCGCGCTTTTTGTCCAGCCACCCAAACGGCTTTTGTGTGATTTTGCTGGGGATCGCGAAGGTCGTGTTGAGTGAAATCGACTGTTGCAAGATGATGCCGAGGCCTTGTCTGTCCTCTGGCACCAGGGCAATTCCATGTTGAATGGCGTCTCTCGGGGTTTTGATCCTGGCCGGCTTTCCGTCAACCCAGATCTCGCCGCTGTCCACGGGCGTAATCCCGAACAAGGCGCGCGCGACCTCCGTCCGTCCGGCGCCCATCAACCCGTAGATCCCGAACACTTCGCCGCGGCTCACGGCGAAGGATATGCCGCGGAACGCATTGCGGTAGCTGATGTTTTTGACTTCAAAGAAGGGTTTTGCATCAAAGATTTTGCTCGTTTCGGAATCGCTCACCATCATGGTGCGACCCAGCATGAGCTGAATCATCTGCTCCTTGGACACTTCTTCGTTTCGATACGTTCCGATGATCTCGCCGTCGCGGAGAATCGTGATGCGATCCGCGATCTCTTTGATTTCGTCGAGACGATGGCTGATGTAGATGATCGATTTTCCTTCATTTCGGAACGTCTTGATGATGGACAGAAGGTTGTTGGCCTCATCCGACGTCAAGGATGCCGTCGGTTCATCCATAAAAATGATGTTTGCGTCCGACAAGAGCGCCGATCCGATCTCGACCAGCTGCTGCTCTGCGACGGAAAGGTGCAACATCTTCTTTTGGGGCGAGAATTGCAATCCGAGCTGCCGCAGGATCGCGTCGGCTGTGGACTCAATTTTTTTCCAATCGATCGTCTTTTTCTCCATGAGCCCCATGTACATGTTTTCGGCGACGCTCAAATCGGTGAACACCGAAGGCTCCTGGTGGATCATCGCAAAGCCATGCTTGATGGCTTCGCTCGGCGACCCGATGGTCACCTGTTTTCCGTCGATCTCCACTTCTCCCTGTGTCGGCGCGTGGATGCCAAAAAGGATCTTGAGGAGAGTCGATTTCCCTGCGCCATTCTCCCCAATGAGGGCATGGACTTCTCCTTTCGCAAGCTGGAAATTCACGTTTTTCAACACATTGTTTTTTCCAAAAGACTTGCAGATCTCCTTGACCTCCAGCTTATTTACGTTTTCCACGTCACGTTTTGCCTCCTTTCGAAAGGCGTATCTCCCACGCGCATGACGGTGAACGATCCTATCGCGACGCATACGCGTGGCCGATAATAAAGGGGAAAATCGATGTTGGATTTGGATCGATCTCAGATTGCCGCATATATCAATGGCTTGTGGCGTCCGCGATTGTATGGATGTCGCGAAACCTTGATTGGTTGCAATTGCCCAGGGAATGTGTTGAGATTTGTATCGCGTTTTTTTGATGCAGCGCACAACGAAGCAAGACTCATCTTGCAGAAAAGATGCAGGGCGCTTTCTGAATGTGGTATCGATACCACCTTTATCACAGTATAGCACCCACGCAAAGCGATGTCAATCGTAATTTCTTGTTGAGCCCACTGAATCTCATGTCGAAGTGATTTTGAGATCGGACAAATCGTGAAAAAAAAGACAGCCGGATCGAGGTCGATTGGACAAATACCCCGTTATGAAAACAACAAGAAATGATATCTATACCATTTTTTCCTTGCCCATTCAGCGCGCTCCCAACGATGCCCTGTGAGCACGTGTTCCGTCTTAGGTCGTATCCCGAATGACCAGTTCGCCTTGCAGCAGCATGCGCCGAAAGCCGATCTGGGGATCCTGAATGAGTTCCAGCATCAGCTGAAACGCCGTTCTGCCCACATGATGCTGGTTTTGCGACGCGGTGGACAGCTTGGGGCGAATCCAGCTGCAAAGCGGTATGTTGTCAAAGCCCATGACGTTGATCTCTTCCGGCACGCGGATGCCCGCTTCGAGCAGGCAGTTCAAAGCGCCGATCGCGAACATATCGGTCATCGTCATAATCGCATCCGGCGGATCCTTCATTTCGATCAGTTCGTGCGTTACCTCGTAACCGGCTGTCAGGTGGTTCTTGAAATCCGCTTCCTTCACGAGCTTCGGATCATAGGCGATGTGGTTCTCTTCCAGCGCCGCGCAATATCCCAGATAACGTTCGAATCCCGCCGTGTACTTTCCCAGCGCTTTGATGTACGCGATCCGCGTGCGGCCTTTGTCGATCAGGTACTGCACCGCCTTTTGCGTCAGCTTTTCCCCGTCGATGCGCACGGAACTCAGCGCCTCATTTTCATGCAACAGCGCGTCCATGACGATCACGGGCGTTTTTTTGTTGAGCTCGATCAGGTATTCGATGTTTTTATCGATCCTTGCATACGAAAAAAAGATAATGCCATCGACCTGCCGGCTGATCATCTCGCGAAGATATTGCATCTGCATGTTCGCATCGATGCCCGTCGAGCAAACGATCATGGTATATCCATGCATGGCCGATGTTTCTTCGATCCCCCGCAGGATCTCGGACAAGCCGTAATTGTATTGCTCCGGGAGCAGCACGGCAATGGATTTCGTATGCGCCACCCGCATCCCTTGCGCAAAATGGCTGGGAATGTAGTTGAGCTCTTCCATTGCCTTATTGACCTTGTCCAGCGTACTTTGCCGAACGTTCTCTTTGCCGCTCAGGATTTTCGATACCGTCGTCTTCGATACCCCTGCGCGCTTCGCGACATCATAAATCGTACTCATGCTTCTTGTCTCCAGCCTTGTTTGCGCATGCCCAAGGCGCGCGCTTCGCTGTAAATGCAACAGCATTATAGCACAGTGGCAGCGTATCCGCTATTCTGGGCCGCCGCGCCCACGAAAAAAGGAGTGGATCCCTCCACTCCTTACACATCCTATCGTCTTTTTCGGGCTTTCCGCGCGATCGCGCTCGTGACGATCGCGAGCGGAACCAAGACGAGCAGCGCCACCCATTTCGCCGACGAACCGCCGTCCGTGGTGGGCACCGGCAGATCGGGAGGAAGGTCGGGCAGGTCGGTTTTGCTCAAGTCGATGTCTGGAACATGGCTCGGCTCTTCTCCCCCGCTCGGGTTGGAAATCGGTTCAAAGGAACTGGGCGCATTCCCGCCCCCACCTTGGCTTCCGTCCGAGGGCGTGCGTTCCGGGCGTTCGGGCTCCAGCGTATGTGGCCCCGCCGTTCGGCCTTGCGCAGAAGGCAGCGCGCTCGCCGTTGGGGAGATCGGATATACAGGCGTCCAGGGGATGCCGGAACCGCCGCCCCCGCCGCCTCCGCTTGTTCCGGCCGTAGCGGTCGGTGTGGGCGTCGGCGTGGAGCTTGCCAGCGCCGAGGCCCTGGGTGTCGGGGTCGCGATCGGGCTTGAGGGCGATGGCGTTGCCGATGCGGTGGCGGTGGCGGTGGCGATCGGTGGCGCGACCGGCGTCGTCAAGTGGAGCGTTTGCTTTGCGACGGTGGTTTTTTTCGTCAGCGCGTACATGGTCTGGTCGAAATTGCCGCTGTAGAAAAGCGCTTCTTCGAAGCCATCGTCGAGCGCCGTCGTCGATTCGACCGTGAACGCAAAGGCCGTGCCCGATACTGGGCCGACGGAGAGGTAAAAATCCTCGCCTAGCGCGAAATCCGTGATCGGGTTCTTGTTGGCGTCCAGCAAAGAAAAGTTGCCGCTGCCACTGACCTTGAAACGCGTCGCCGAGGTTGCGGCCGGGCAAGAAACGCTGTAAGGGCCGGCAAGGTGTTGTGTGCCTTGCAGCGTCACCGTCGCGGCGGAATCGTGGATCGCAATCGTAACGCCGCCGCGCAGGTTGCTGATCTGCTTGGCCGGATCGCTGGGATCGAAAAGGCTTCGGTAAAAAGTCGGATCATCCGTCGGCAAGGTTCGATAAGAGAGTCCGGTGGCAGGCCGATTGATGGAACGAATTTCGTCAAACGCGGCCCAAATGACGTCCTGCGTTCCATGGAGCATGTTCTTGAGCGATTGGGACTGGTTGCTGTCGTCGAAAAAGTTGACGGTCGATCCCCCTTGCTGTCGAAAGCGCACCGGCCAATCGGCCTTCAACGCATCGTAAGAGAGCACGAGCGGTGAATGCGCGACGATGTAACGCAAACGGTAGAGATCCGTCACGCCGGTCAAGCCCAGCTTGTTGACGATGACGCTCGGGTCCGTGATCTTTTCGTATTGCGACGGGCCGGGCGAAACAAACGGATCGAAGCAGATGGCGTGGAAGACGTCGCCTGTCGAACCCTGTTCAAGGAGATAGCCCGAACCGTTGCTGCCTGTCCCCTTGAATACATAGCCGCCCGACAACGCTGCGCCTCCGCCGACCTTGTATTCCAGTGTCATGATCTTGTATTCTGTCGCCGAAATCCGGACGTAGTATTCAACTTTTTCTGTATGTGCGTAACTCGTGTCCATGTGGTTGGGGCGCATGAGAATGATGTCCGAACTTTGTTGCGCTTTGACGTCGGATTTAACCGTTCCGGTAAAGTCGGACCAAAACGCGACATTCAGGTCGACGGTGTCACCGATCGCGACGGTGCTGGGGTCTTGCGCGGTGGGAAAGTAGGTGTTTCCCGTCGTATTGATGCTGCACGACTGCGGCAGAAACTTCATGTCGGAGCTGATTTGCCCGATGCGGTTGTAGGAGAGGTCGAAGTTCTGAAGGCCCACAAGGTTGTCGATTCCGTCGGGAATTTGGGTCAGCTTGTTCCTCGACAGGTTGAAATTCGCTAAGCCAACGGGCCAGAGGACATTGGCTGGCAACGAGCTGATTTCGTTCTCCGAAAGATCGGCGCTCTTGAGTTTCGTCAGTTGCGCGAAGCTCGCCGGAACAGCCGTCAATCCGTTCTTTTTCATGCTGAGGGTGGCGAGATTGGCCGCCTTGCAGATCGGATCCAGAAAGCTGACTTGGGTGTCTTCGATCACGAGTGTGGTCAGCTTTGTCAATGGCGCGAATTCGTCGGGCAGGCTGGAAAGAGAAGGCGAATTGAAAAGGTAGAGCTTTTCGAGCTGTGTCAAATGGGAGAGGCCGGTGAGGTCGGTAAAACCAGTAAAGTCCATGTCGGACAGCATTTCGACCTTTGCGATGTCGCCGGACGTGATCACGTGATTGACGTTGCTTCCAACTTCCATTTCCGCAGCGACCGCCTTTGCAAGCTGCGGATCCGGAAAGGTGCTGGCAATGGTATCGCCCACGCCCGCGCTGATGGATAGGAGCGACATCGCTGCGAGTATGGCGATGGCGGCCAAAGTCAAGCACCAAGCTTTGATCGAAGTGTTTCGTTGCATCCGGAACCCTCTCCTCGTGTTTGCATTTTTTTCTTTTATTGTATCGAAATGGATTAGAGATTGCAAGAATCAACGCAGCCCTGCTTGATTTTCGCATATTTCAATTCGACATGCTCTCGGCGCAAAGGCAGGCTGCGGCTCGCTTTTCACCGCCCCTTCACAAGATCGGTGGGCGTATCCGGAGAGGTGTTGCTTTCGCAAAAGAAAGTAGATTCAATTGGCGATCGTCAAAGGAAAGGCAAAGAGGCGCCAACCAAAAGACGCATAGATGAAAAACAACCTCTCGTTTGTGGGCACCATCGTGGGCACTCTCGCTGTCATTAGACCCGTCCGGAAACCCGCTTTCGGGAGGTATCCGAGCAAATCTTTCGTTATGCAAAGAAGCGCCGACGACGCATAATCGAAGAAATTCTGCTAGGAGGCGCTGAAGCGGCAGAGCGGAATATTTGCCGGATAGATGCCGGAATGGGGTTTCCGGACAGGTCTATTATGCACATCCTGTCCCCATCCGCCGTGCACTGCCATCCGGTTTGATGAAACGAGCGATGCCCGTTGTCTGCGTCGCTTCCCGCTGATCGGGGCTTTCGTCGAAGTGCAGACCGATGGTTGAACATGCCGACAATGCTCGACATAAGATACATCAACACAGGAAGAAGGTGAAACTATGTTTTCAACAAGCAAATCCTTAGTTAGCCCCTGGGCAGTCGCACTGATTGGATTGCTCTTGGGTGCTTTGTTTGCGGTGGTATTTTGGCTTGGTTACGCGCCTGCCATCACCGCGATCTTTCCCGCCACGGCCGTAATAGGGCTCGTTTTCACCTCTTTGTTGACGCTGCTCGCGTCGCATGTGAAAGGAATCCGCCACTGCCGATATTACCCCGTCACCCTCTTTGCGTCACTGGCACTGTTGGTACTGTCTGTGTTGTCGATGACGACCCTCGTCACGCCGGAGTTTAACGCCTTCATCGTGTTGGTGTTTCTCGGTGCGTCGGCTTTCTTTGTCAGCGTCATCGGACTGTTCGTGCTGATGGTCTGCATCGTCAACCGCACGGAACGTCGCGAAGAGCCCGACGACTGCGATGGCTGTATCCGCTTCTAGCTTCGGAACTGCGCAAAAGGACATGGCGAAATGCTCCATGTCCTTTTTCCTGCATGCGTCGGGAACTACCCAATGCCGCCGTTTTGTGATATATTCGTCTTGGATCCCAGCCCCGAAAAAAATGTCGAGGTGAATTGATGAAACCATTCGAGCGTATCGCACTTTGTTGCGCTGCCCTGTGCATGACGGCCGCCATCGCAATCGGCTGCGGCGGCCCCAAAGAGCCGTCCGGTACCGCGTCCAGCCCGACGCCCGCAACGAGCGCGCCCAGCCCGTCCGAATCGGCCGCCGAAAGCGCGGCTACGGTCGAAGTGACGGACATGTTGGGCCGCAAGCTGACCTTGGACGCCGTGCCATCGCGCATTGTCGCGATCGATGCGGCGGACTGTGAAATCATCTACGCCCTGGGCGCGGGCGATCGCGTCGTGGGCCGCGGCGAATACTGCAACTACCCCCAAGAGGCCCTCGCGGTCGAGTCGGTGCAATCCGGACAGGAGATCAACGTCGAACAGATCGTCGCGCTCGAGCCCGACCTCGTCGTGATGAGCACGATGGCCCAGACCGACGAACAGATCCTGTCGATCGAAAAGGCGGGGGTTCCCGTGCTGGCCACCGACGCCGGCAACATCGACGAAACCTACGTCTGCATCGAGACGATCGGCGCCGCGCTGGGCGAAGCGGAAGCGGCGGACAAGCTCGTCGCCGACATGAAAGCCGGTTTCCAGGCCATCCGCGACAAAGTCGCCGCGCAGGAGACGGGCAAGACGGTGTATTTCGAGGTGTCTCCGCTTGAATACGGCCTCTGGGCGGCGGGCAACGGCACCTTCATGGACGAGATCGCGCAGATCTTGGGGCTGAAAAACGCGTTTGGCGACGTGTCCGGCTGGGCCGAAATCTCGCAGGAACAGGTGATCGAGCGCAATCCGGATTACATCGTGACGCTGACGATGTACTTCGGCGAAGGCCCGCTTCCCGAAGACGAGATCGCTTCCCGCGCCGGTTGGGAAGGCGTGGCCGCCGTCGCGCAACAGCACATTTACGTCGCCAACAACGACGAGATCGCCCGCCCCGCCCCGCGCTTGGTGGATGCCGCGCGCGCCCTTTACGACTTCGTATACGGGCAGAGCGACGGCGCGTCGGCGCAGCCTGCCGCATGAAAACGCGAGCCGAGAATTTTCGGATGCGGGACTACGCGATCCTTAGCGCTTGCATGGTGTTGATCTTTCTGCTTTGCGTCTGCGTGGGCAGTGTCAGCCTGCCGCCTGGCGACATCGCCGAAGCTTTGCACAGCGCGTTGACAGGCGCGCCCCTGCCCAGGAGCGTCACCTCCCCCATCCTTTTGATGGTGCGATTGCCGCGCGTCATTTGCGTGGCGCTGATCGGCGCCGCTTTGGCGCTCTGCGGCGCGACGATGCAGGGGCTTTTGCGCAACCCCCTCGCCGATGGCATGACGCTTGGCGTCTCATCGGGCGCATCGCTCGGCGCGATCCTCTCGATCGCGTTTGGCATCCAGATCCCCGGCTTTGCGGGCGGCAGCGTCGTTGTGATGGCGATGCTCTTTGCATTTTTGTCGCTGCTGGCGATATTGGCGCTCTCCTATCGCCTGGATTACTCGCTGTCGACCCACACGATCATCTTGATCGGCGTCATTTACACCATGTTCACGAGCGCGCTGATCAGCTTGATCGCGACCTTTGCCGGCGAAAAGGCGCGTCCGATCCTTTTTTGGACGATGGGATCGCTGGCTGGGAGCGATTATGCGAACGTGCGCACCATGATCGCCGTGCTGGCGATCTGCGCGCCCCTTCTTTTGCTGCACGCGCGGGAGCTCAACGCCTTCGCCATTGGGGAGGACAACGCCCGGCATGTCGGCATCGACGTCAAGCGGACAAAGCTCCTGCTCTTGATCGGCGTCGCGGCGCTCATCGGCGTCAGCGTGTCGATCGGCGGCACGATCGGCTTTGTCGGGCTGATCATCCCCCACATCGCGCGCATGGTCTGCGGGCCCAACCACAGACGCCTGCTGCCCGCCTCGATCTTCGCGGGCGCCAGTTTTTTGATGCTGGCCGACCTGCTGAGCCGCGTCATCCTTAGCCCGCGCGAATTGCCGATCGGCGTCGTGACGTCGCTGGTGGGCGCGATCGTCTTCGTCTACATCTTCTCGGCGACCCGCCAAGGAAAGGCGTACTGATATGCTGCAAGTCAAAGGACTGACGGTGCGCTTTGGGAGCCTGGCTATCCTACAAAATCTCAACTTTTCTGTGCAGGCCGGGCAATGGCTCATGCTCACCGGCCCAAACGGCGCGGGCAAGAGCACGGCTGTACACGCAATCTCGCGCGGCGTCGCGTATGAAGGCGCGGTCTTGTTGCGCGGTCGGGACATCGCGACCTACAAAGCCAGCACCCTCGCGCGGGACATGGGCATCCTGTCGCAGCACCATGCGGTCGGCTATTCCTTCACCGTCGAGGAGATCGTGCGTCTGGGGCGTTTCGCGCACGGTAAGGGCTTCTTGCACACCGCGACGGACGCCGACGAAGCCCAGGCCGAACGGGCGCTCGCGCTCACCGGTATGCGGGAACTGCGGCAGCATTCGGTGTTGACGCTCTCGGGCGGCGAATTGCAGCGAACCTTTTTGGCCCAGCTTTTCGCACAGGATCCCAAGCTGCTCATCTTGGACGAGCCGTCGAACCATCTCGATCTCGTCTTTCAAAAGCAGATCTTCGACCTCTTGCGCGATTGGCTGCAAGAGGGGGATCGCGCGGTGATCTCGGTTGTCCATGACCTCAGCCTCGCGAAGGCTTATGGTTCTCACGCCCTGCTCTTGCACCGTGGGAACACGATCGCGCAGGGTGCGATCGACGAGGTGTTTACGCGGGAAAACTTGTGCGCGGTCTACCAAATGGACGTGCACGGCTGGATGCGCGACATGTTGTCGCAGTGGGATTGAAAGCCACGCAAAAAAGAGCCCTGAGGCCCTTTTTTCGATTGCGTTTACACTCTGGCGCGCGCCTCGACGCCTTGCAGCAAGATTCGCGCCCACGCATCGACGAGTGCATGCACAGCGTCCCCGCTGTCCGTTCCGGCGAGCGTTGGGCCGACCTCGACCCCCAAGGCGTCCCCCAACGCAACGGCTAGGCGAGCCGCGGTTTTCGCGGCGTCTTGCGCGCGCAGAAGGCCCCATTCGAGTTCGTCGAGCAGGTGAACGAAGCAAGCCGTCGCGGCAACGGCGTCGGGCAGAACGTCCAGTGCGGACACATGCGCGGAAAACCAGGCCCGCGAAATCGCAGGCCCCCTGCCTTCGGACGCGTAACGCGCATACAGCGCGTCTTCGTCGATCCCAAAGCGTTCCA
>JAVBLF010000095.1:0-18758 GCA_031553675.1 Eubacteriales bacterium
CACGGCCTCGCATAGGCGGTCACTCAGGCTGACCCCCTCGGTCGGCGTGCAGTAGCGTTCCAAGACGTGCGCCATGATGTCCGCCGCGCCGCAAGCCGTTTGGTAGGGCGGCAGGGTGTAGGTCAAAACGGGGTTGCAAAAGGCCAGTTTCGGGCGGATCCGATCGCTGTTGCAGGCGCGCTTGTACGAGCCCTCTTCCTTCGTGATCACCGATCCCGGCGAGCCTTCGCTGCCTGCCGCCGGTATGGTCAGCACGACCCCGACGGGAAGCGCCGTTTCGGGCTCGGCCTTGCCGGTGTAAAAATCCCAAAAATCGCCCTTGTATACCGTGCCCATCGCGATCGCTTTCGCCGAGTCGATCGCGCTGCCACCGCCGACCGCCAGAACAAAATCGACGTCGTGGTAGCGGCAGAGCGAGATCCCCTCGTTGACGAGCGTGTCGCGCGGGTTGGGCTGGACACCGCCCAGCTCGAGGACCTTCAGCCCCGCCGCCTTGAGCGCGCCTGTCACCTGGGCGATCAGGCCGCTTGCGGTGGCGCTCCGGCCGCCGTAGTGGACGAGCACGTTCTTCGCGCCGTAGGCCGCGACCTTTTCTCCCACCTGCAGATGCGCATCGATGCCGAAGGTGAAGTCGGTCGGCGAGCAGAACGTAAAATTGCGCATGGACAACTGTTTTCCCTGCCTTTCTTGGGGCGTCGATCCAAACGGAACCGAAGTTAGCAAACGTCGCGATCGCGGTTGCAAGCCAGCCGGTAGACCGCTTCGATGTCCTTCCGGCTGAGCGGGCGAAAGAAGCCGAGGCCCTTGGCGTCGTCCATGTCGACCTTGGAAGCGAGCAAGGGGATGTCCTCTTCCTTGGCGCCGATCTCGGCAAAGGTCGTCGGCATGCCGATCGAGCGGAACCAGGCTTCCATACGGTCGATGCCTTCGATGGCGGTGCGCTTCGGGTTGCGGAAGTCCATCTCGCAGCCCCACACCCGCACGGCGAATTGCGCGAAACGCATGACGTCGCAGTCGAGCTGGTAGCGCATCCAGGCCGGGAGGATGACGGCCAGCCCTGCGCCGTGGGCGACGTCGTAGAGCGCAGACAGCTCGTGTTCGATGCTGTGGCTGCCCCAGTCGCCCATGCGTCCCAGGCCGACGACGTCGTTGTGCGCCAAGGTGCCCGCCCACATGAGGTTGGCCCGCGCGTCGTAATCCGTCGGCTGGGCGAGGGCGATCGGCGCGTTTTGGATGACGTCGAGCATGACAGCTTCGCAGAGCCTGTCGGTCAAACTGACGCCTTCGGTCGGCGTGAAGTAACGCTCGATGACGTGCGAAAGGATGTCGGTCGCCCCGCAAGCCGTCTGGTAGGGCGGCAGCGTATATGTCAAGGTCGGGTTGAGCCAGGCGATCGCCGGTCGGATGAGGTCGCTGGCGCAGCGGCGTTTCAGCAGGCCCTCTTCCTTCGTGACGACCGATCGGCTCGATCCTTCGCTGCCCGTCGCCGGAAGTGTCAGCACGACGCCGACCGGAAGCGCGGCGCTCGGCGCGGCTTGGCCGGTGTAGAAGTCCCAGAAATCACCCTCGTAGGGCACACCGATCGCGATCGCTTTGGCCGAGTCGATCACGCTCCCGCCGCCGACGGCCAGAATGAAATCGACGTCCCGTTCCCGGCAGATCGCAATGCCCTCGTCGATCAGGGTGTCGCGCGGGTTGGGTTGAACGCCGCCCAGTTCGACGACGTCGAGTCCGGCTTCCTTCAGCTTGCCCGTCACTTCGCCGAGCAAGCCGCTTTTCTGGGCGCTCTGCCCGCCATAGTGCAACAATACCCTGCGCTTCCCCAGCGAGGCGATCGCCTCGCCCACGCCCAGTTGGGCGTCCACACCAAAGATATAGCGCGTCGGCGCACAAAAGCGAAAGTTGATCATCGACATGCTTGTCCCTCCTTTTTCCCTTTCCTAATGCGAATCAAGTTTCGAACCACAACGTGTCGGCCGTTTTGCTGCAACGGGTGATTGATAACGCCAATCAAGGGTTGAACTATGATACGCGAGCGATTGATATTGCCAATCAATGGTTGAACTTTTCTCAGGCAAAAATGGGATGTTCCTTATGGTACGCGGGCGATTGATAATCGCCCCTACATCCCGATAGCCTTGTTCGTGCGCCTGTAGGGGCGATTATCAATCGCCCGTTGCGGCCAAACGGCATCGCGATACGTTCAGTTGGTAACCCTTGATTCGCATTCCTACTCGTCAAGTCGCCGTGCCAACGCTTCGAGCGCCAGCTCGTAGCCGACCGCTCCCAGGCCGCAGATCGTTCCCCAGCATACCTCCGCCGTCAGCGACCGCCTGCGAAAATCCTCGCGCGCCGCGATGTTTGAAAGGTGTACCTCGATCGTCGGCAGGCCGACAGCCGCGATCGCGTCGCGCAGGACCACGCTGGTGTGCGTGTAGCCGCCCAGGTTGACGATCAACCCGTCGGCAATGTCGCCGGCGCCGTGGATGAAGTCGATCAGCGCATTTTCCGCATTGGATTGCATAAAATACAATTCAATTTGCAATCTTTCGGCGCGTTTTTGCAACATCTTATGGATTTCTTCGAGCGTTGTGCTGCCGTAGATCGACGGTTCCCGCCGCCCCAGCAGGTTGAGGTTCGGGCCATTGATCACCGCGATCGTCCGCATGTGCGCCCTCCTTATTTTCCACTGCTTTCCAATTTTAATTCCGTTTGCTATAATGCGAGGAGACGCCTTACGCGTCTCATTCATCATACTGTTCACAAGCGGGGAATACAAGAGGGATATGCAAGCCACCAACGCTCAAACGCCCCACAGGGGCGCGACGCACCTGATCTGCGGCGACCCGATTTCGCATTCTCTGTCGCCCGCGATCTACAACGCGTTGTATGAACACCACGGCATGGATTGCCGCTGCGCGACGATCCGGGTCAACGCGGGTGAATTGCGCGCCTTTCTCCGGAACTGTACCCACACACAGATCAGCCGCCTGAACTTGACGCATCCGCTCAAACGCGCCGCCATCCCCCTGCTCGACGCGCTCAGCGAAACGGCGCGCAAGGCCGAATCGGTCAACACGGTCGCCCTGCGCGGCGGCAAGTGGATCGGCACGAGCACGGACGGCGCAGGTTTCGCGCGTTCCCTGGCCGAAGCGGGCTTGACGCTGGCCGGTCAGCATGCGCTGATCCTCGGCGCGGGCGGCGCGGCGGAAGCCTTGGCCTTTCAGTCGAAAGCCGACGGCGCGGCTTCGATCGCGATCGCGGCACGACGGCCAGATCGGGCGGCAAAGCTGGCGGCGAAGGTCGGCGGCGTGGCGACCGCGTGGGGCGATCTGTCGCAGATCGCGAAAAACTCCACGCTTCTGATCCAAGCGACGCCGCTCGGCATGCGGGGCAACGGGCGGGATTTTGACGACCTGTCCTTCGTCGAAGCGCTGCCGGACCACGCCGCTGTCTGCGACATCGTCTATGCCCCGCGCGAGACGAATTTGCTCCGCGCCGCGCGCGATCGCGGGCTGTGCACGGTCGGCGGGCTCGGCATGCTCGTCGGACAAGCCTTAGAAGCCTTCACCTTTTTCACCGGCGTCGAAACAGGGGCGGGCGAACGCGCCCTCGTCGAAGCGCGGCTTTCGGACAACGACACGCAGAAATTGCGAGAGGTGTAGCATGCGAGAGATCAACTACGACTGCGACAGCGCCGCCCTTCGCATGGCGAGCCGCGCGATCGGACAATGCGATCCCGACGCGGTCGCCGAGCGCTCGGGCGCCTACTACATGCGCGAGGCGCAGGAATGGACGCTCCCCTACCTGGGTCGGCGCGTTTACGTGGCCCGCGACGGCGGGACGATTCGGTCCGAACGCCCCGTCACCAAGACGGAACGCCTCCTCATCCTGCATTACCTCATGAAGGCGGGCGGCATGCCGATCAAAAACCAATTCCTCGCCTTTCGCGACATCCCGATGGGCGGCAGTCTCTACGCGCCGACCTTCGAATCACGCGCCGTCGAGGAGCTTCGCGCGGCCTTTGGCGCTGTGCCGGAACGCATCTTCGATCACATGGAAGCCCTCGGCGGACACAAAAACACGATCGGCGACGTATCGGTCACGCTCCCCGTCCTGCCCCGCCTTCCGATTCATTTCGTCATTTGGGCGGGCGACGAGGAATTCCCCCCTTCGGCCAGCATCCTCTTTGACGCCAGCATCAGCGATTACCTCGTCGTCGAGGACGTCGTCATGCTCGGCAGCATCGCCGCCTATGCGCTGATCGACGGCGTGACATAGCGCGATTTCTAGATCGCGCGCACCCGTGACGCATGAATGCGAAACGCCACCCATATGCATGTAAAGATGATTACACGCGAAAGAGGGTGGCGTTTTGGCGTTGCGCAGAAAAAAAACGCAGGACAAACGAAACAAGACGCGCGGTGACACGCGGGACGAAAAGGCGATCGAAACCCCAGTGCGGGAGATCCGCGGCATTCCGCGCACCTACGACTTTCCCCTCCAGCGGGCAGACGATCGCGCGTGGCAGGATGAAAAAACGGAAGAGGTCGAAACCCTCCCGCCGCCGCCCTGGTTGAGCTGGGCGATCTGCGTCGCGATCCCGGTCTTGGCCGGCGCGTTCGCGATCGCGCTGACCTTTCCCTTCGTCGCAGCCTATGCCCGCTTCGTCAAGCCGCCCTTTGCGGCGTCCCCCCAAACGCTCGCTTGGACGGCGATCGCGGTCGAGGCAGCCATGGGCTTGGCCTGCCATTTCATCTGGAAAGCTCCCGCAAGCCGATTGCGCACATCGGCCTTCACCTCCTGCGTCATCCTGGGCGCGCTACATTTCGCCTGGCCGCTTCTGCTCTTTCATTTCGGCTTGCTGCTCGCCGCCGCGCTCGGCGCGATTTTGCTCGCCATCGCCGCCTACCTCGCGATTGACAATCTGGAACGCCTGCACTCGTCGGCGGCCTGGCTGCTCTTGCCGCACTTCTTCTTCGCCGCCTACCTCGCCTACCTGAGCACGGGGATCGCGCTCTTGAATTGACGCGTCAACACGTCACAGAGTGCCTCCGCAGCCTCTTCGGCGCACCCATAACCGTTCGAAAACACGAGATCGCTACGTTCGCGGTAGACGCCCTCCCGCGCCGCAAAGAGCCCAAACAGCTTTTCGGGATCGCCCGCCAAGAGTGGGCGATTTCGCGCGTCCAGATCGCGCAGGATGGCTTCGACCGGCCTGTCGAGCGCGACGACGAGGCCGCTTTCGCGCATGCGCGCGGCGCTCACGCGGTTCAGGATCGCGCCGCCGCCCGTCGCGACGACGCAGGCCGTCATGTCGAGCATCGCGATCGCGTGCAGCATGTCGGCCTCGATCGCGCGGAAAGCAGCCTCGCCCTCTTCTTGGAAGATCGCGGCGATCGGTTTGCCGACATGCGCTTCGATCGCTTCGTCCGTATCGACAAAGCCCCAGCCCAAAAGCGCGGCGAGCTGCCGTCCCACGCTCGTCTTGCCACTGCCCATCAGCCCCGTCAGGTAGACCCGCGCCGCGAGATGGCGCTTTTGTTCTTCCTTTGAGAGCGCGATCAGCGTCTGCATGAGCGTCTCGACGGCGCCTCTGAGCGATGGGTCGGACAAGCCCTCGACCCGCGCCCTGACGATCGCGTCCTCGCGCTTCGGGTCGGCGGCTGCCTGTCCGTCGATCTGTTTGCGGCAGGCGGCTTCCCGCGCGAGCTGCATGCGCGTCTCAAAGAGCGCGATCAGTTCCGCATCGACGCGGTCGATGTCCGCGCGGATGGCGTCAAGTGGGCGCGTCATGGCTTCACCGCCTTCCATTCGAGGGCGGCGTCACAGAGCGCGATCGCCATCGCCGCCTCGACGACAGGCAACGCCCTCGGCACGATGCAAGGGTCGTGCCGCCCTGCCACTTCGATGACCGCGTTTTCGCCCGTCCGAAGGTCGACGGTCCGCTGCAGCTTTGCGATCGAGGGCGTCGGTTTGCAGGCGACGCGCACGACGATCGGCCTGCCGTTCGCGATGCCGCCATCGACGCCGCCCGAGTGGTTCGTCGCCGAAGCGACCGCGCCGTCCTTCATGCAGAGCGGATCGTTGGCCTGCGATCCGCGCATGCGGCTCAACGCAAAACCGTCTCCAAAGTCCACGCCCTTGACGCCCGGAATCGCGAACAGGAGATGGGCGACTGCGCTTTCGATCGCGTCGAAAAACGGGCTGCCCCAACCCCCCGGAACGCCGACCGCCGCGCACTCGATCGCGCCGCCGACCGAGTCGCCGTCGTCGCGGGCTTGGCGGATCGCTTCGCGCATGGCCGTCTCGCGTTGCGGATCGAGGAGCGGAAAACGGCTTTTCTGCAACGCTTCAAGCTCACTTGCCGCCACGACGACCGGATCGAAGCGCCGATCTTCCACGCCGCCGATCGACGCGATGTGCGCCCCGATAGCGACGCCCTCACCGCGAAGCAGGATCCGCGCCAAAGCCCCGGCGAAGACGATCGGCGCCGTCAGCCGTCCCGACGCGTGCCCCCCGCCCCGCCGATCGGCATGGCCGCCCGAACGCGCGTACACGGTGGCGTCAGCGTGCCCGGGCCGCGCGCGATCGCCGAGCCTGTCGTAATCGCCTACCTTCGCGTCGGCGTTTTCGATCAAGCCGCAAATCGGCGTGCCCGTCGTCCTGCCGCCAAAAACGCCGCTGACGATCCGAACGGCGTCGGCCTCCTGCCGCGCCGTCGCCTGCGCATCCCAGCCCGGCGCACGCCGCGCCATCTCAAACGCGATCGCCCCTTCATCGACAAGAAGCCCCGGCGGCAGCCCGTCGACCACCACGCCGATCGCTGCCCCGTGGGATTCACCAAAGATCGAAAGCCGCAAAAAACGTCCCCAACTCCCCGCCATCGTCAACCCTCCATGAACTCGACCTTTCCGCCGAGCGTTCGAAAATCCGTCCAAAACCCGGGCGCACTCTTGGCGACGCATGCCGCGTCGTCGATCGTCGATTCGCCTTCCGCCGCTGTCGCCGCCACAGCCAGCGCCATCGCGATCCGGTGGTCGCCGTGGGCCGAAAGCGCCGCGCCATGCAGCCGTCCCCCCGTGATCGTCAGCCCGCCCACCAGCTCTTCGACGCCTGCCCCCATTTTGCGCAGCTCGCACGCCATGGCAGCCAGGCGGTCGCTTTCCTTGTGCCGCAAACGCGCCGCGTTGCGTATCCGCGTCACGCCTGTCGCGCATGCGCCGAGCGCAGCCAACACCGGCACGAGATCGGGGATCTGCGACGCGTCGGCGTCGATGCCCCGCAGAGCGCCCGGCATCGCCCCAACCGCCCCGCTTTCGACCGCGACGATCGCCCCCATGTCGCGCAAACGTTCGATGATGGCGCGATCGCCCTGGAGCGACGAATCTCGGAGTCCCTCGACGCGCACGCCGCCCCCCAACACGCCCACCGCTACGAAAAAAGCCGCATTCGACCAATCGCCCTCGACAGCGACATGTGCCGGACGCCACCGCTGGCTGCCCGACACTTCGATCGTGCAGCCGTCTTTCCAGGCCGCTTCCACCCCAAAGCGGGCGAGCACATCGAGCGTCATGTCGATGTAGGCGCGGCTTTCCACGGGCGGCGCGATCGCGATCGTCGAGGGCACTTCGAGCGTCGGCAGCGCGAAGAGCAGGCCGCTCACAAACTGCGACGAGACGTCCCCCGGCAGCTCGAAGCGACCCGCTTGCAGCCGTCCCTCCACCGTCAACCGACCCTCCGACGCCGCAAAGACGATCCCTTGCATGTCGGCGATCGCTTTGTAAGGCGCGAGCGGCCGTTCGAGCAAGCGCCCACGTCCAGCAAAGACATGCCGCCTGCCGTCCATGGCAAGCGGCAAGGCAAAGCGCAGCGTGCTGCCCGATTCGCCGCAGTCGATCGCCGAAGCGTCTTGCGGTCGATCCGGCAAAGGCGCAGCACTTACGATCCTTCCGTCGTCTTCACGTCGCAGCCGGTATCCCAGCGCGTGCATCGCCCCGATCGTCGCCTCGACGTCTTCGGCGAAACCCGCGTTTTCGACAACGGAATCGCCCGCCAGCGCCGCTGCGATCGCCCATCGATGGGCGTAGCTCTTCGAAGGGGCGGCGGCGATCGTCCCGGCCAGATTGCCCGGTCGGATGCGCGCGATCACGACAGACTCCCTTCCAGCAGCGGCCAAAACGCCTCGATCGGAAGGCTGCGGATCGTCGCGCTTCCCAGACGTTCGAGCAGGACGAGTCGGATCGCGTCGCCCGTCGCCTTCTTGTCGCAGCGCAGCGCGGCGCGGATCGCATCCGCGTCACCCTGCGGCCCATCGACGGGCAGGCCAAGCGCTTCGAGGTCGCGGCGCATCGCGTCCGACGTTCCCACAGGCGTGACGCCGAGCGCCTCCCCCCAACGCGCTGCCGCGATCATGCCGCACGCGACGGCCTCACCGTGCAGCCAATGGCCACCGACCGCTTCGATCGCGTGTCCCAGCGTGTGGCCGAAATTCAGCGCCATCCGCTCCCCGCGGTCGTAGGGATCGCGCTCGACGTAAGCCGCCTTGATCCGCGCAGCGCTGTAAGCCAGGTCCGCGAGCGTTTCCCATTCCAAAGGCCAGCGCAGCGATCGCACGCGTTCGAGCAAGTGCAGGTCGGCGATGCAGCCGCATTTATAGATCTCCGCCAGGCCCGCGCGGATCTGCCGCTCATCGAGGCTGCGCAGACAATCCGCGTCGGCGATCGTGAGCACGGGCTGGGCAAACGCGCCGACGAGGTTTTTCCCGCCGGGCAGATCGACCGCCGACTTGCCTCCGATCGCGCTGTCGGCCTGGGCGAGGAGGGTCGTCGGCAACTGCAAAAACGGAATGCCGCGCAGATAAGTCGCCGCCGCAAAGCCCGCCAGATCGCCCACGACGCCGCCACCCAGCGCGACGGCGAGATCCGATCGCGAAATGCCCTCGGAGCGCCACGATTCGTAGACGGTCAGCAGCGTTTCGTGGGACTTGCTCACCTCGCCTGCCGGTACGACGGTCGCCACCGCGCCGATCCCCGCGCGTTCGAGGCCCTCGATCAGCGCCGGCAAAAGCAGGGGCGCGACGTGTTCGTCGGTAACGACAGCCGCTTTGCGTCCGGCAAAACTGGCCAGCTCGGGAAAATCGCCCAGCACGGCGATCAATCCCGTCCCGTAGACCGCCCGCGATCGCACGCCAAAAGCATCGATTTCGATCGTCCGCATACATTCGCCTTCCTCTGGCTCAAACGCTTCGTCCAACGAGGGGCGCCAGCGCGCGCAGCTTGTCCATGAGCGTTTCGAATTCCGACGGCGTGATCGCCTGCTGGGCATCGCTGCGGGCGTTCTCCGGATCGGCGTGTACTTCGATCAAAAGGCCGTCCGCGCCTGCGGCGATCGCGGCGAGAGAGAGCGGCTCGACCATCCAGGCTGCGCCCGACGCGTGCGACGGATCGACTATCACCGGCAGATGGCTTCTCCGTTTGACCGCGACGACAGCCGACAGGTCGAGCGTATTGCGCGTCGCCGTCTCAAAGGTTCGGATGCCACGCTCGCACAGAATCACATTTGCATTGCCGCACGCTGCGATCGTTTCGGCGCTCAACAGCCACTCCTCGATCGTGTTGGCGAAGCCGCGCTTGAGCAGGATGGGTTTTCGCGTCCCACCCAATTCTCGCAGCAATTCGAAGTTTTGCATGCTCCGTGCGCCGACCTGGATCACGTCGACCGAAGCCGCGAAAAGTGGGATCTGCCGGACGCTCGTGATCTCGCTGACGACGGGCAGCCCCACCGCGTCGCCCGCCTCGCGCAGGATGGCCAAGCCTTCCTCTGCCAGCCCTTGGAACGCGTAAGGCGAGGAGCGCATCTTGAACGCGCCGCCCCGCAGCATGGCCGCGCCCGCTACCTGCAAGCGTCCCGCGACGGCGTGCATTTGTTCGCGACTCTCGACGGCACAGGGACCGGCGATCACGGCGAGGGGCGCGCCGCCGACCGCCACGCCCCCTGGAAGCGCGACGACGCTATCGGCCGGGTGCGCGTCGCGGCTCACCAACATATCGCACCTGCAATCATATTCGCAGCAAAGTGCGCCGAACCCTTCACGAATCGGCGATCTTTCCTCTCGAAATATCGCATTTCATCAGAAACGGAATATTGCATACCCCGATCCAATGCACTATTCAAAAGCAATATCTTACATTGCTTGCATTTGCAAAAAAATTGAAACTCAGCAATCTCGTGGCAATTTACTTGCATTCTTATCCCACTTTTTTCATTCGCATTAAACCAATATTCACTAATTATTGAAGCATAAAGCATCATATCGTGAATAAATTGACTCTATCTCCAGATTCATGGATTATTTGCACAACCTACAAATTTTCTATTTTAAACGCAGCGCAAAGGCGGTATAATACACTTAACCCATTCGTTCACAATTGGTAAGTGCTGGAATCAGGCGGATGTTTTGCCATCCGGCGAATTTCCGCCATTATAGCACAGGGGCGTTTGGGCACGCAAGCAAGCTTGCCCATGCCGCGTGACCTCCATGCAAGACCCCACGGAGCGTTTTTCATACATCGACGCCATGGCATCACGCCGCATGGCTTTACACAATGAAGGAGTACGACTGTGAGTGTAAGCAGTTTGGCCGTTCAGCGGAATCTCAACCCGATTGTCAACCTACAAATGGAGTCGGGTAATCACATCAACATCGAGCTCTTTCCCGAGATCGCGCCCATCACGGTGGAAAACTTTCTCCACCTGATCCGCACGCGCTTCTACGACGGATTGACTTTCCATCGCGTGATACAGGGCTTTATGATCCAGGGCGGCTGCCCCTATGGCGAGGGTACGGGCGGTCCCGGCTGGAGCATCGTCGGCGAATTCGCGCAAAACGGCTATGAGAACCCGCTCTCACACCGCCGCGGCGTGATCTCGATGGGCCGCAGCGTCGATCCCGACTCTGCCGGCAGCCAGTTTTTCATCATCACCGACGATTCGCCCCACCTCGACGGCTCCTACGCCGCGTTTGGCAAAGTGTTCGATCGCGATAGCATGGCCGTCGTCGATGGGATCGCGCAAACCGTCATCACCCCGCGCATCGAGGTCGAGTCGGGCAAGAAGATCGAAGAGATCGTGGACATCCACGGCAAGCCCATGATCCTCAACCAGGCCAACGTCGATATGCCCTTTGATCAGCCTCGCATTTCCTTCGCCACCATCCTGTAGATCGAATGTCTTCGCGAAGGATTCGTGTCCCCTAGCACGCGACATGAATCGCGTTTCAGGCAAGCGTCACGCCATCATTTTTTCCAACCACCACGATTGAAAAGGTGCCCGAAAGGGCACTTTTTCGGTCGGATGCCTGCGCGCGCAAAACGATTCGCTATCTTTTTTTGTGGTTCTTGGTTACACTGATACATGAATACAATCTCATGAGGAGGCAAGCTATGATCATCGTCGGCATCTGCGGCGCGAGTGGCAGCGGAAAATCGACGCTGGCCGAAGAAATCGCTTCATCCCTGACCTGTGACACCTTCATCCTCGGGCAGGATTGCTATTACCGCGATCACGCCCATCTCCCCTTCGAAGAGCGCGTCCACATCAACTACGACCATCCGGACATCTTCGATTACGACGAACTGAACGCCGACATCGCGCGGCTTTCCGCCGGACACGCGATCGAGCGCAAAGGCTACGACTACAGCCAGCACAAGCGCGCCGATCCCGGCGATCCGATCCACCCGCCCGACGTGCTGATCCTCGAAGGCATCCACGTCTTCCACGACGAAGCCCTGCGCAAACGCATGAGCCTGAAGGTCTACATGCGCGTCGATGTTGACGTCTGCCTACTGCGCCGCATCGAGCGCGACATCCTCGTGCGTGGGCGCAACATCGAAAACATCGCCGAGCAGTACCTTCAGTCTGTCAAACCGATGTACGAACGCTACATCTCGCGCTACATCGACGTGGCCGACTTCGCCGTCATGCACGGCGGCCGCAACCGCGAAGCCATCGACGCTATCAGCGCTTACCTCAGCGCCAAACTCCTGGCGGAACGCTTTTCGGAACGCTGAGCGCTTCCATCTGCGGCACCGCTGGCGCGATGCGGCGGTTACCCAAGCTCTCACCTCGTCGGGAGGCATGACCATGCGACGCCGCCGATTTTCGCTCAGTCTCGCCCTCGTCCCCGCACTGCTGGGCAGTGTTCTCGCCGCGCAAAACGCGCAAAGTCCCGTCCATCACTCCGTCTTCGCCTCGCTGCCGCAGGATCGTGCTCCCTCAGATCCTCTGCCCAGCATCCGCTGGCCCGCCTTTTTTGACGCGCTCGATCCTTCCGACCCGTCCGACATCGAGCGCGCTTTTTCGCGCGTCGCGATGGAGACGACGATCGCCGACGAAACGCTCGCGCACTACCTTGCCTTCCTAGACGCCGCCGCCCAAGCGCCGCGCCCCTTCAAGCTCTACCCCGCCCAGCTTAGCGTCAACACAGCGCACGATCCGCCGCCGTCGGGCCTGCTCGCCGCACCGCCCGCCCCGATCGATTGGAAAACGCTCGACCGCGCGCTGCACGTCCAATGCAGCCGAAACGCCGCGACCTTCCTCAGCACCATGGCCGACCATGCGCCGATCGCCCGAAACGGCAGCCTGATGATCTCCTGGGCCGCGCTCGGCGATCACGCGCTCACCCTGTCGCGCCTGGTCGAGAACACCCCCGTCACGTCTCCCTTCTACGATCGCTTCGCCCGCGCTTACGACGAAGCGCGCCGCATCTACCTTGGCGGCGAACCCCTTCCCCTCTCGCCTTGCGCCGACGCTTCCGGACGGCTCGATCCCGAGCTTCTCGCCAGCTACGCCGCCATCGCCTCGGAAACGCAGGCCAACGACCTGACGAACGAAGTTGCCGCCCGTCTTGCCTCGTTCGAATGAGCGCATTTGCGTTTCCCACACATGCTCCCATGTGATATCATAACACCAACGAGCAAGCACCAAAGGAGCGTAAGCGATGCAGTGTAAACAGTGTGGCGCGATCCTCGACGATCGCGCAAAATTTTGTACCGTCTGCGGGGAAAAGCTGCGCATGGCCGCCCCCAATCCGGCCTTGCCCGGCGACACTCCCGAGGCAAACGCGCCCGCCCCGCGCAAAACCAAACGCATCGCCAGCATCGTCGCGGCGGGATTTGCGCTCGTCGCGCTCGCACTCGTCGGCAATCACCTGCTGGGTACTTCGCTCCTGCCCGAATCGCTTCCCGCCGCCGCACAAGCCAGCGAGTCGTCTCCAGCCCCAGACGCCGGATCGATCGACCCGGCTTTCCGCGACGAAGGTGCCGCCCTGCTCAAAGCCTATACCGACACGGCGCTCAAGGGCGAAGCACTCGCCGTCGGCACGAAAGCCTGGGAAGAACGCGCGAAGTCGGCCCGCTCCCAGCTCGACGCCTTCGCCCAAAACGCCCACAACGAACTCGAATCAGCCTACGCCCTCGCCGTCTCGAAGCTTTCGATCTACGCCTTTGCCAACCACTACGAAAGCGTCCTCGTCGCCGAGCAAGGCGGCCGCTCCGACGAAGCCGCCAACGCTGCCCTCACCCAGCGCTACGAGAACGTGCCGAAGCTCCTCGAATCCCTGGGCAGCGCCCAGACCTTGGACGAGCTACAGGCCATTTGCGATGCGTGCGATGGGGAACGCGCTTTTTGAAAAAAGCTGCGCAAAAACTTCTGCTAGGAGACGCGCTTTTTGAAAAAAGCTGCGCAAAAACTTCTGCCTTTTCGCTGAAATGCCCGCCAAGACGATGGCGGGCATTTCGATGTTACGCTCGCGCATGACGGCGAGGAGCTTTGTTCTTCGTTCCAACCAAAAGCCCTCCATCAGCATGGAGGGCTTTTGGGGGACATACAGAAGTTTTTGCGCAGCTTTTTTCAAAAAGCGCGTTCCCTATTCGGCGTCGACCTTGGCCATGTGCTCGATCAGGTTGACGACCTTGTTGGAGTAGCCCCACTCGTTGTCGTACCAGCTCACGAGCTTGACGAAGTTGTCGTTCAGCGCGATGCCGGCGTCGGCGTCGAAGATCGAGGTGCGGGCGTCGCCGATGAAGTCGCTCGAGACGACGAGGTCTTCCGTATAACCGAGGATGCCCTGGAGTTCGTTCTCGCTGGCCTTTTTGACGGCAGCTTTGATCTGGTCGTAGCTCGTGGGTTTTTCGAGGCGGCAGGTCAGGTCGACGACCGAGACGTCGGCGGTCGGCACGCGGAAGGCCATGCCGGTCAGCTTGCCGTTCAGCTCGGGGATGACCTTGCCGACGGCCTTGGCAGCGCCGGTCGAGGACGGAATGATGTTGAACGCCGCGCCGCGTCCGCCGCGCCAGTCCTTCTTGGACGGGCCATCGACGGTCTTCTGGGTGGCGGTCGTCGCGTGGACGGTCGTCATCAGACCTTCGACGATGCCGAAATTGTCGTTGATGACCTTCGCGAGGGGCGCGAGGCAGTTGGTCGTGCAGGAGGCGTTCGAGACGACCTTCATGTCCTTGGTGTACTTGTCGAGGTTGACGCCGCAGACGAACATGGGCGCATCGGCCGAGGGTGCCGAGATGACGACCTTCTTCGCGCCGCCCTGGAAGTGCGCGCTCGCGCCTTCGGTCGTCGTGAACACACCTGTCGATTCGACGACGTATTCCGCACCGGCGCTCGCCCACGGAATTTCTTCGGGCTTCATGATCTGGCAGACGGCGATCTTTTTGCCGTTGACGGTGATGGAGCTGTCGTCGTATTCGATCGTGCCCTGGAACTGGCCGTGCACGGTGTCGTACTTGAGCATGTAGCACATGTACTTCGGATCGATGAAAGGATCGTTGATCGCGACGACTTCGACGTTGGGATTCTGCACGCTGGCGCGGAACACCAGTCGTCCGATGCGGCCAAAGCCATTGATACCCATTTTGATAGCCATGATCATACCTCCAAATGTTTTGATTGATATTTAAGCGCATTGCGCCTCAATCGTCAGCATCGCGCCCTTTGTCAAAGGCGTCACAAACATTGTAAAACACACGCGCGCAAAACGCAAGTTGCCTTGGCGTATTTGCGCGGGCACGATCGGCCGAAAGCGCCGTTTTACGCTACTTCAGGCACTCCGGATTCAGACATTCGAGCTCCTGCGCGACGAAACGCCCATCCTTCCGGATCAGTTTGTCGTCGAAGTAGATTTCGCCGCCGCCGAATTCCGGCGTCTGGATCAGCACGAGGTCCCAGTGCAGCGCCGATGTATTGCCGTTGGGCGCTTCGTCGTAGCACATGCCCGGCGTGAAGTGAATCGAACCCGCGATCTTCTCGTCGAAGAGGATGTCCCCCATGGGCCTTGTGATGTAAGGATGCACGCCGATCGCGAACTCGCCGACGTAGCGCGCGCCTTCATCGACGTCGAAGACTTTGTTGATGCGCTCGGTGTCGTTGGCCGTCGCTTCGACGATCTTGCCGTTTTCAAACACCAGCCGCACGTTTTCATAGGTAAAGCCGTCGTGGGGCGAAGGCGTGTTGTAGTGGATCACGCCGTTGACGCTCTCTTTGACCGGCGCCGTGAAGACTTCGCCGTCCGGAATGTTCATGTGCCCGTCGCAGGGGATAGCCGGTATGCCCTTGATCGAAAAGCAGATGTCGGTGTCTCCCGGTCCCAGGATGCGCACTTGATCGGTGCTCTCCATCATGGCCTTGAGGTTTTGCATGGCTTTTCCCATCTTGGCATAGTCGAGCGTGCAGACGTCGAAGTAAAAGTCCTCGAACGCGTCTGTGCTCATCTTGGCCATCTGCGCCATCGACGGCGACGGATAGCGCAAAACACACCACTTCGTCTTGGCCACGCGGATCAGGCTGTGCACCGGATGCCAATACTTCTTCTGGTAAAGCTGCGTCTTTTCGGCGGGCACGTCGGACAGCTCGGTCGCGTTGTCTCCACCGCGCACGCCGATGTAAGCCTGCATCTGGCTCATTAACTCGGCGTCGACCTTCGCCATCAGGTCGGCCTGCTCTTCCGTCAGGCCCATCAGCAGTGCGCGTCGGGTCCGCGTGTCGTCGATCTTGACAAAGGGCAGACCGCCCGCCGCATACGCTTCGTCGACGAGGGCGCGCAAAAGATCGTCGTTCGCGCCAATGCTCTCGATCAGGATCTTCTCCCCCTGTTTGAGTCCGCAGGAGAAGTGAATGAGGTTCTTCGCCAGTGTCTTGACTCGTTCGTCTCGCATCGTCTATCACTCCACTCGATCGAAATTTGATTGTTCCCGTATGACGTACAAAGGCCGTGCGCGCACTTCGTCGTGGATGCGCGACAGGTAAGCGCCGAGCACGCCGATGCCTGCGATCGCGACGCCCAGCAAAAGCGCCAGCGTCCAAAAAGCGATCGCCCACAGCCCGACCGACCGAAAACAAGCGCCGATCGCCGCCGCCAAGAGGCCGATTGCGGACACGATCGCCGCAAAGACACCCACATAAGCGAAGAAGGTCAGGGGCTTGTCCGAGAAGCCAAGCACGCCGTTTTTTGCCAGCTCGAGCATCTTCTTCATCGAGTAATGCGTCTGTCCGGCCGCGCGGCTGTGGCGCACGTACTCGACCGGTGCTTGCGAAAAGCCCGCCCAGGCTGCCATGCCGCGCAAAAAGCGGTTGTGCTCGCGCATGGAACCGATCGCGTCGGCCACCTTGCGGTCGATCAGGCGGAAATCGCCCGTGTCCAGCGGGATTTCGTAGGCGCTCATCGCCCGCAGCACGCGGTAATAAAGCGCCGCCGTCAAGCGCTTGAAGGCGCTTTCTCCCTGCCTCTTGGCGCGTAAGCCGTAGACGACCTCGTAGCCTTCTTCCCACTTCGCGATCATCTTCGGAATGAGCTCGGGCGGATCCTGAAGGTCGGCGTCGATGATCACGAGCGCATCCCCTTTGGCCGCATCCATGCCCGCCGTTACGGCGGCTTGGTGGCCAAAATTCCGCGAGAAGCGGATCCCCTTGACCCGATCGTTTTCGCGACTTATGCCCTCGAGCAAGTGCCAGGTCCTGTCATGGCTTCCGTCGTCGATGTAGACGATTTCATACGAAAGCGGCAAGCCTTCCATGACCGCACGCATGCGCTCGTACGACTGCGGCAACACATCCTCTTCATTGTACAGCGGCACGACAAGAGAAATGCACCGCGCGCCCGTTTCTTCTTTCGGCATATCCTGTTGCCCTCATTCTCTCACCATTCATGTGCAATGGCTGCACAAGCTCTATTATACTCCAACGAGTCGCTTTTTAACAGTTCCAGGCTGTGCCGAACGCGCGGCATGTGCTACAATGACCGTAAAGCTTCCATAGCGAACGACAAAAGAGGTACGCGAATGATGAAAGCCTTGCAAGAGCGATTGAACACGATCGTCGTCAACACCCCGCCGTCGGGCATCTCTCGTTTCTTCGACGTCGCGAGCGAAGTCGAAGGCTGCATCAGCCTGGGCTTGGGAGAACCCGATTTCGACACGCCCGCAGCCGTCCGCCAAGCCGGCATCGACTCGATCCAGGCCGGACACACGACCTACACGACGAGCGCCGGCCTGCTCGAACTGCGCCAGCTTCTCGCCCGCTACTACGACGAACGCTTCGGCGTCCACTACGACCCCTCGCAGATCATCGTCACGACCGGCGCGAGCGAAGGCATCGACCTCGCCTACCGCGCGATCGTCAATCCGGGCGACGAAGTGCTGATCCCCCAGCCCGCCTATACGAGCTACGTTCCCTGCCTCGGCTTTGCGGGCGGCGTTTGCGCCCCCATTGTCGGCACGGCCCAAGACGGCTTCAAGCTCACGCGCGCATCCGTCGAGCGCGCCCTCTCTCCCCAAACGAAAGCCATTCTCGTTCCCTACCCCAACAACCCCACCGGTGCCGCGATGTCCCGCGCCGAGCTGACCGACGCCCTCGCACCCATCCTCGACACCGACGCGATCGTGATCTCGGACGAAATCTATGCCGAGCTCAGCTACGGCTCGGAACCGCACTGCGCCGTCGCTTCGATCCCCGGCTTTTACGAGCGCACCCTGACGTTGAACGGCTTCTCCAAGGCCTTTGCCATGACTGGCTGGCGCCTCGGTTACGCGCTCGGCCCGCAACCGATCATCGACCAGATGGTCAAGCTCCACCAGATCACCCTACTGTCCTGCAACTACACCGCCCAGGACGCCGGAATTGCCGCCCTGAAGATCGGCTTTTCCGACGGCTTCGCCAGCGTCGCTTCCATGCGCGCCTCCTACGACGAACGCCGCCAGTATCTCCTCGGCGCCCTCAACGACATGGGACTGACCTGCTTTGAACCGATGGGCGCCTTCTATTGCTTCCCCTCGATCCGCTCGACCGGCCTTTCGAGCATCGACTTCTCCGAACGCCTGATCCACGAAGGCAAGGTCGCCGTCATCCCGGGCAGCGGCTTCGGCGAGGCCGGCGAAGGCCACGTCCGCATCAGCTACGCCTACTCCCTCGAGCACTTGCAGGAATGCATGCGCCGCATGCGGGCTTGGCTTCAGGCCAACGGCTGGCTGTAAGAGGGGCTCCTTTTGGGATCTTTCTCTAGCGCATCAAAACGACGTCGAATGTCATATGAATTGTTTTCGAAATGCGCGGGCGATTAATAATGCGAATCAAGGGTTACCAACCTAACATATCGCGAGGCTGTTTTGCTGCAACGGGCGATTGATAATCGCCCCTACAGGCGCACAAACAAGGCTATCGGGATGTAGGGGCGATTATCAATCGCCCGCGTA